>NZ_AQOJ01000161.1:0-8426 GCF_000364685.1 Xanthomonas sp. SHU 166 | reverse complement strand
GGCGGGCAGTGCAGTGGACGGCTCGGCGGAATCGGTCAAAACGGGCTCGGCGCGGCGAACGAAGTCGCCAGTTTAGCGGGGAAGGCGCTTCCGGGCCGGAACCGCCGTGGCCGCCACGATGCCGGGCACCCCGGTGCCGCACATTGATCTGAATCAAGGTCGAACGCGCCGCAGCGGCGGAAGATCGCCTCCAATCTCCCGCCACTCGGCCACCCAGATGCACATCTTCCACGAGGTAGCACAGCCATGATCGACACCACTGTCGTAGAGCTGTCGCGGCTGCAGTTCGCCATGACCGCGATGTACCACTTCCTGTTCGTCCCGCTCACCCTGGGCCTGTCCTTCATGATCGCGATCATGGAGAGCGTGTACGTCATGACCCGCAAGGACGTGTGGCGGCGCATGACCCTGTTCTGGGGCGTGCTGTTCGGCATCAACTTCGCGATGGGCGTGGCCACCGGCATCGTCATGGAGTTCCAGTTCGGCATGAACTGGTCCTACTACAGCCACTACGTCGGCGACATCTTCGGCGCACCGCTGGCGATCGAAGGGCTGATGGCGTTCTTCCTGGAGGCGACCTTCATCGGCCTGTTCTTCTTCGGCTGGAGCAAGCTCACCCCGGTCAAGCACCTGATGGTGACCTGGCTGATGGCGCTGGGCACCAACCTGTCGGCGGTGTGGATCCTGATCGCCAACGGCTGGATGCAGAACCCGACCGGCGCGGTGTTCAACCCGGATACCATGCGCATGGAAGTGGTGGACTTCATGGCGGTGGTGTTCAACCCGGTGGCGCAGGCCAAGTTCGTGCATACGGTCAGCGCCGGCTACGTGACCGGCGCGGTGTTCGTGATGTCGATCAGCGCGTTGTACCTGCTGCGCGGCAAGCACCGCGACATCGCCCGGCGTTCGTTCGCGGTGGCCGCCGCGTTCGGCCTGGCCTCCTCGCTGTCGGTGGTGGTGCTGGGCGACGAGAGCGGCTACGCCGCCAACGAACACCAGAAGATGAAGCTGGCCGCGATCGAGGCGATGTGGGAGACGGAGCAGGCGCCGGCCGACTTCACCGCCTTCGGCATCCCCAACCAGGCCACCGGCAAGAACGACTACGCGATCAAGGTGCCGTACCTGATGGGCCTGATCGCCACGCGCTCGTTGAACACGCCGGTGCCGGGCATCCTGGAACTGGTCAAGCGCGCCGAGCACCGCGTGCGCGGCGGGCAGATCGCCTACGGCGCGCTGCAGCGGCTCAAGGCCAACCGCAACGACGCCGAGGCGCGCGCGGTGTTCGATCGCCACTGGCAGGACCTGGGCCACGGCCTGCTGCTCAAGCGCTACCGCGAGGACATCCTCAACGCCACCCCGGAGGAGATCGCCAAGGCCGCGCTGGACACGGTGCCGCGGGTACTGCCGCTGTTCTGGACGTTCCGGGTGATGGCCGGCCTGGGCTTCTACCTGATCGCGTTCTTCGCCGCCGCGCTGTGGTTCTCGTGCAAGCACAATTTCGAGGACAAGCGCTGGTTCCTGAAGCTGGCGCTGTGGACACTGCCGATGCCGTGGATCGCGATCGAGTGCGGCTGGTTCGTGGCCGAGTACGGCCGCCAGCCGTGGGCGGTGGAAGGCGTGCTGCCGACCTTCTATGCCGCCTCCGGCCTGGCCCTGCACGACATCCTGATCACCCTCGCCGGCTTCGTGGCGATCTACACCACGCTGCTGATCATCGAGATCAAGCTGATGCTCAAGGCGATCCGCAAGGGGCCAGACGCGCTGCCCGCCCTGCTGCAGCCCGCTCCGCGTCCCGTTACCCCGATCGCCGCACCTGCGGCCGCCGGCCACCTCTGACCCCGGCAGGAGACACACCATGGACTTCATTGCATTGGACTACACCACGCTGCGCGTGATCTGGTGGCTGCTGCTGGGCATCCTGCTGATCGGCTTCGCGGTGATGGACGGATTCGACCTGGGCGTCGGCGCGCTGCTGCCGTTCGTGGCCAGGAACGACGCCGAACGCCGGCTGGTGGTCAACACCATCGGCCCGGTCTGGGAAGGCAACCAGGTCTGGTTGATCCTGGGCGGCGGCGCGATCTTCGCCGCCTTCCCGCCGCTGTACGCGGTGAGCTTCTCCGGCTTCTACCTGGCCATGTTCGTGATCCTGTTCGCGCTGATCCTGCGCCCGGTCGGGTTCAAGTTCCGCGGCAAGCTGCCCGGCCAGCGCTGGCGCAACGGCTGGGACTGGGCGCTGTTCGTCGGCGGCTTGATCCCGGCGCTGATCATGGGCGTGGCGGTGGGCAACGTGCTGCTGGGCGTGCCGTTCCATTTCGACGACACCCTGCGGGTGTTCTACACCGGCAGCTTCTTCGGCCTGCTGATGCCGTTCGCCCTGCTCGCCGGCCTGCTCAGCGTGAGCATGCTGGTGGCGCACGGCGCGGCGATGCTGGTGCTGAAGACCGACGGCCCGGTGGCCGAGCGCGCGGCGCGCTACGGCAGCATCGCCGCCCTGGCGGCCTGCGCGCTGTTCGCCGGCGCCGGGGTATGGGTGGCCACCGGCCTGCCCGGCTATGCGGTCACCTCGCAGGTGGTCACCGACGGCGCCACCAACCCGCTGCTGAAGACCGCCGTGCTCGGCGAGGTGGGCGGCTGGATGCACAACTACAAGACCATGCCGCTGACGGCCCTGGCCCCGGCCGCCGGCCTGCTCGGCCTGCTGCTCAGCGCGGCGCTGTTGCGCAAGCGCCGCGGCGGCCTGGCGTTCATCGCCTCCGGTGCGGCCATCGCCGGCATCATCCTGACCGTGGGCTTTGCGATCTTCCCGTTCCTGCTGCCGTCCTCCAGCCAGCCGGGCTCCAGCCTGACCGTGTGGGACGCCTCCAGCAGCCACCTGACCCTGTGGATCATGCTGCTGGCCACCGTGGTGTTCCTGCCGATCATCCTCGGCTACACCACCTGGGTGTACCGCGTGCTCAAGGGCAAGGTCACCTCCGCCTCTCTGGACGACAACCCCAACGCGTACTGACGCGCCTGCAAGGAGAAACGATCATGTGGTACTTCGCCTGGATTCTCGGTGTCGGCCTGGCCTCCACCGCCGCCATCCTCAACGGCATGTGGTTCGAGGCGCGCGAGCGCAACGCCGCGGATGCCGCCGCGGACGCGGCCGACGCGGCGGACTGAAATTTTTTTGCAAAGGCGCTTGCCGAATGCGGAAGACCTCCGTATCATGTGCGGCTCCTTCGGGGTGTAGCTCAGTCTGGTAGAGCGCTACGTTCGGGACGTAGAGGTCGCAGGTTCGAATCCTGTCTCCCCGACCAGTTTCAAGGTCACAAGAAGCCTGGAAAACCACAGTTTTCCGGGTTTTTTTGTGTCTGCAATCCGGTGCGGCCACACAGCGCGGCAACCGCCCGCCTCCGTCTTCTCGAAGCAACCTGGCCTTGACGCCCGGGCCCGGCGCCTGGCCACAATGGCGACGGGGAACCGGCGCATGCATGACGACCCGCGTCTTCGGCGACGACACGCGCCGAAGGCGAGGCGGCGGGCATGTCCGTTTCGACGCTCACGACTCAGACAAACGGACACGACACCATGAAACTGCAAGCGACGCTCTGTCTCTCACTGATCGCGCTCTACTGCGCGCCCGCAGCCGCGGTGACCGAAACCGACAAGTCGGTGGACCGCCTCGGCGTGCAGGGCGGCACCGCCTACTTCAGCATCAAGGATCCGTTTTCCACCAACTGCAAGTTCGACGTCGTCTATTTCAGCATCGGCGACGATTTCGGCAAGGCCGCCTATGCGAGCCTGCTCGCCGCACAGACCTCGGGCAAGAAGCTTTCGCGCTTCGACTACGCGCAATCCGCTCCCGGCGAAACCTGCACCCTCTCGCTGGTCGAATCGCGCAGCTGACCACGCGTTCGCGGCACGCCGAACGCCACACGCCGGCGCACAATGCGCCGGCGCCGGCTTCGCTCACTCCACCGGCAAACTGATGTAGCTCGCCTGCTGCGGCGTGTGCCAGATCCGCTGCGTCGCCTTCTGGTAATCGCCCGGCTTGGCGAAGTAGATGTTCGGCACGTAGGTCTGCGGATTGCGGTCGTACAGCGGGAACAGGCTCGACTGCACCTGCACCATGATCCGGTGGCCGCGTTCGAAGGTGTGGTTGGCCGTCGGCAGGCCGAAGCGGTAGGCCAGCGGCTGGTTCGGGGTCAGCGGCGCCGGATGCTCGAAGCTTTCGCGGTAGCGGCCGCGGAAGATCGCCAGCGACACCGGCAATTCGTAGCCGCCCAGTTTCGGATCGGACGCCATCTGGTCCGGGTACACGTCGATCAGCTTCACCACCCAGTCGCTGTCGCTGCCGCTGGTGGAGGCCTGCAGGTTCACCTGCGGCGCGCCGGCGATGCGCAGCGGCGCCTGCAGCGGTTCGCTGACGAAGGTCAGCACGTCCGGGCGGCCGTCGACGAAGCGCTGGTCGTGCACCAGCCAGGTGGTCCACATGTCGCGGTCGCCGAACACCACCGGGCGCGGCACGAACGGCACCGGCTTGGCCGGGTCGGACACGTATTCGGTGTACTCGCCCTGCCCGGCCTTGGGCGCCTCGAACGAGACGCGGCCGCCGGCCTCCAGGTACAGCGGCTTGCTCTGCGCCGGGCAGCCCTGCGCGCAGCTCAGCGGCCAGCGCTGCAGGCGATCCCAGTGGTTGGCGCCGGTATCGTAGATCAGCACCGGCGGCGTGTCGGCCTTGGGCGCGCCGTCGACCAGGTACTGATCGAAGAACGGCTTGAGCACGTCGCGGCGGAACTGCAGCGCGGTGTCGCCGTCGAACTGCAGCGCACCCAGCGAGGCGCCCTCGTAGTTGACCTGGCTGTGCCGCCACGGCCCCATCACCAGGTAGTTCTTGTCGTTGCCGGTATCGCGCGGCTCCATCGCCTCGTAGCTGTGGATCGCGCCCCACATGTCTTCCTGGTCCCACAGCCCCTGCAGCCACATCGTCGGCACCTTCAGCGGGGTGCGCGCCATCACCTTGTCCAGCGCCTGCTCCTGCCAGAACGCGTCGTAGGCCGGGTGCTCGGTGAGCTTGCGCCACCACGGCAACTGCTCCAGCCCGGCGGCCTTGGCGTAGTCGCCGGCCGAACCGGCGCGCAGGAAATTGCTGTAGTCGTCGTAGCCCTGGCGCGGAATGCCCTCGCCCTTGCCGCGCCGGGTCATCTGGCCGGTGAAGTAGTCCAGGTTGACCTGGCGGAAGGCGCCGTAGTTGAGCCAGTCGTCGCCCATCCAGCCGTCGATCATTGGGCTCTCCGGCGCGGCCACCTTCAGCGCCGGATGCGGATCGGCCAGCGCCATCACCACGGTGAAGCCCTCGTAGGACGAGCCGATCATGCCGACCTTGCCGTTGGATTCGGGCACGTGCTTGACCAGCCAGTCGATGGTGTCCCAGGCGTCGGTGGCATGGTCGACCTTGGTCGGGTTGAGCGGCCCGCGCAGCGGCCGGGTCACCACGTAGTCGCCCTCCGAGCCGTATTTGCCACGGATATCCTGGAACACGCGGATGTAGCCGCCATCGACGAACACCTCGTCGCCCTGCGGCAGCAGATCGCGCATGTGCGGCGAGGCCAGCCGGCTGGCACGGCCGCTGGCGTCGTAGGGCGTGCGGGTCAGCAGCATCGGCGCGCCGTGCGCGCCCTTGGGCAGCACGATCACCGTGTGCAGCTTGACCCCGTCGCGCATCGGGATCATCACCTCGCGCTTGATGTAGTCGTTGGCCGCGGTCGGCGCGACGAAGGGCTTGCCGGTGACGTCCGGGGTCATCGGCGCGGTCTGGGCGAACGCGGTGCCGGCGGTGGCGAGGGCGACGGCAGCGGCGAGCAGGCAGGGAGCGAGGCGGCGCATGGGCATTGGATCCCGAAAGGAGGCGAATCCGCGACGCTAGGCGACGGCGCCTCACTCGGCAAGTGACAAAGGCTGGGTCGGCGACCCTCGCCGTTGGCGCCGCGGCCACGCGAGCGCGCAGGCACGCCATGCCGATCAGCCCAGGTGGCTGCCCTGCCCCACCTCCACCGACGCGACGCAGATCACTCCCTTGCCAGGCAGTTCAGGCGCCCCACCGACCAGGATCGCAGCGCCTCAGTGCCGCACCTGGCCTTCGCCGCGCACCACGAAGCGCTCCACGGTCAGCGCTTCCAGGCCCATCGGGCCGTAGGCATGCAGGCGCGTGGTGGAGATGCCGATCTCCGCGCCCAGGCCGAGTTCGCCGCCGTCGGAGAAGCGCGAGGAGGCGTTGACCATCACCACCGCCGCGCGCAGCGCCTGCACGAAGGCCTCCGCGTTGGCCGCATCGGCGGTGGCGATGACTTCGGTGTGATCCGAGCCGTAGCGGCGGATGTGCGCGATCGCCGCGTCCAGGTCGGGCACCACCGCGACCGCCAGGATCAGGTCCAGGTATTCAGCGGCGTAGTCGTCGTCGCTGGCCGGGTCGATGCCCGGCAGCAGCGCGCGGGTGGCGGCATCGCCGCGCAGGGCGACGCCGCGCTGACGCAGAGCCTGGGCTGCCAGCGGCAGGAAGCGCGCGGCCACGTCGGCGTGCACCAGCAGCGTCTCCAGGGAGTTGCAGGCGGCCGGCCGCGTGGTCTTGCCGTCGATGAGCAGCTTCACCGCCAGCGCCAGGTCGGCCGAAGCGTCGACGAACAGATGGCACACGCCCTTGTAGTGCTTGATCACCGGCACCCGCGCATGTTCGGCGACGAAGCGGATCAGGCCTTCGCCGCCGCGCGGGATCGCCAGGTCGACGATGTCGTTCAGCTGTAGCAGCTCCAGCATGGTCTCGCGGCGCAGATCCTCCACCAGGGTCAGCGCGGCCTCGCCGATGCCGGCGTCGCGCAGCGCCCGGCGCAGCGCCGCGGCGATGGCGGTGTTGGAGTGGATCGCTTCGGAACCGCCACGCAGGATCACCCCGTTGCCGGCCTTGATGCACAGCGCCGCGGCGTCGGCGGTGACGTTGGGGCGCGCCTCGTAGATCATCGCCACCACGCCCAGCGGCACGCGGATCTTCTGCACGCGGATGCCGTTGGGGCGCACGTCGTCGCGGGTGACCTGCCCCACCGGGTCGGGCAGGCCCGCCACCTCGCGCAGCGCCGCGGCGATGCCGTCCAGGCGCTTGCGGTCCAGCGCCAGCCGATCGAGCATCGCGCTGCCGACCTCCTTGGCCCGCGCCGCCTCCAGATCGCGCGCATTGGCGGCGAGGATCGCTTCGGCATCCGCCTCCAGCGCCGCCGCCATCGCCTCCAGCAGCGCCTGTTTGGCCGGCGACGACAACTGCGCCAGCGCTTGCGCGGCATCGCGGCAGTGCAGGGCCTGGGTGCGGATGGAGGTCATTGGGCGGCTCCGGTGGATTCGGGATTCGGGATTCGGGATTCGGGATTCGAAAAGGCTACGTTCGGCGCGAGGACATCAGAGGCGGCGAACGCGAGGCGCGATGCAGGTGCCGGTCTTGCGCCGCCTCCGCGGCCGGCGCGGGGCGGGCGCGATTACGCCGACTCCCCATTCCCGACTCCCGATTCCCGCACCACCACCAGATCGTCGCGATGGATCACGTTCTCGCCGTAGTTGTAGCCCAGGATCGCCTCGATGTCGCGCGAGTGGCGGCCGGCGATGCGGCGGATGTCCACCGCCGCGTACTGGCTGACCCCGCGCGCCAGGCAGCGTTCCCCGGCCGCGTCGCGCAGACGCACCTCGACCATGTCGCCGCGGCGGAACTCGCCCACGGCGCCGGCGACGCCACCCGGCAGCAGCGAGGCGCCCTTGTCGAGCAGCGCGGCGGCAGCGCCGGCATCGATCAGGATCGCCCCCGGCTCCACCGGCACGTGGCGCAGCCAGTACTTGCGCGCGGCGATGCGGGTGCGCGCGGCATGGATGCGGGTGCCGCGCAGGCTGTCCTGGGCCAGGCCGCGCACCACCTCGGCGCTGCGGCCATTGAACAGATAGGTCTCGATGCCGGCGGCGCCGGCCTTGGCCGCGGCCTCCAGCTTGGTGCGCATGCCGCCGGTACCCACGCCGCTGCCGCTGCCGCCGGCCATGGCCAGCACCGCCGCGCTCAGTTCCTGCACCTCGTGCAGCGGCTGCGCCTGCGGGTCGCGGCGCGGGTCGGCGGTGTACAGGCCGTCGATGTCGGTGGCGATGAACAGCGCATCGGCGTCGACCAGGGCGGCGACGATCGCGGCCAGATTGTCGTTGTCGCCGAGCTTGAGCTCGTCCACCGAAACGGTGTCGTTCTCGTTCACCACCGGCAGCGCGCCCAGCCGCAACAGTTCGCACAGCGTGGCGCGCGCGTTAAGGTAGCGGCGACGGTTGCGCAGGTCGTCGTGGGTCAGCAGCACCTGCGCCACCGGCCGCTCGAAGAAGCGCTGCCACAGCGCGATCAACTGCGCCTGGCCGAGCGCGGCCAGCGCCTG
>NZ_AQOJ01000160.1:0-12387 GCF_000364685.1 Xanthomonas sp. SHU 166 | reverse complement strand
CCAGCCGTTCTCGACGTAGGTGATTTTCCCCGTCCAGACCACTTGCATGGCGGCGTCCGCCTCGTAAGAAAAACATGATGCTGCAATTGCCAACAGCAACCCAATCATCTTCAAGCTCATTTCATCCCCTTTTTTTATCCGTTGTTCGTCGCTTTTAATGCCTACAGCTTTTCTGGCCGCGACAGCAAAGAGCTCAACCGTCACCCAGCTGGACCTAGCCGTTCAACAGCAGCTGATACAGCAACGGCACGATGTCCACCGCAGGTCGCTGGTCGTGCGTCACGTTCGAAGCCGCGGTGCAGTTGCCGTCCGCCGTGCAAGCGGTCACCCGGTACGAATAGGTCCCTGCCGGCCTGGCCAACGAGGTCCAGTTGCCCTGGCCGCCGTCGTACACCGAGGTCCAGGTCACGCCATCCACGCTCTCCTCCACCACGTAGCGGGTCGCGCCGGAGACCGGGCTCCAGTTCACGTAGTCTTTGACCGAAGCGAGCTGCCCCAGCGGCCAGTCGGCTTCGGCGACCAGGCTGCCGCCCAACAGGATGTAGTCGGTGGACTTGGACTGGCGCTGGTTCTTCTGGAAACGCAGTGCGCCGGACTGATCGTACAGCGAGCCGATGTTGCCGGCGCTCTGCAGCGCTAGCGTGCGGCGGCCGTTGCCGTCGTAGCGGTAGGTCTCCTTGCCGGTCGCCTGGCGCAGGCGGTTGCCGTAGTCGAACACGAAGGCCTGGCCGTTCTTGTTGCTGAGGTTACCCTGCGGGTCGTAGCTCATGCCGATGACCGTGCTGCCGCCGCAACCACCGGTCTTGACGTTGGTCAGCTGCCAATTGACGTCATAGCAGTAGTAGTGATCCCGGCCGGGGGCTACGACGTGGGTCAGGTTGTCGAGGACGTCGTAGCTATAGGTGGCGGTTCCGAACATCGGCGACTCGGCCTTGGTCAGCCGATCCATGCCGTCGTAGGTCATGGTGCGGTTGCCGCGCTGGTTGCGGCCGGTGGCGCCGTCGCTTATACCTGCGACATTGCCATTGGCGTCGTAGTCGTAGCCATCGCTGAGGAACGCCGTGCCGCCGTAGGCATCCTGGCTGGTATCCGGCAACTGACGTGCGTTCTGCGTCATGGTGTGGACGATGCCGTTGCCGTAGGTGAACTGCTTGATCGCGCCATTCGGGTAGTAGCTCACGCCGGTGGCATAGCTGCCGGCCTGGGTCGGTTGACCCAGGGCATTGGGCGCGTAGTCCACCGTCTGCCCCGACGGATAGCGATGCGCGGCAAGGTGGCCATTGGCATCGTAGGCGTAGCCCAGCGCCCAGGTCTCGCCATCGGCCTGGCCCTGGCTTTCAGCAATCAGCAGGCGACGCTTGTTGTAGGCGTAGCTGTTGTAGGTGGCGACGCCGTTGTTGGTGGTGGTGATCTGCTTGACCGCCCCGTCCGGCCAGTAGCTCCAGGCCTGATTGCCGTTGCCGTCAGGGAAGCTCAGCGCCTTGATCCGGTTGCGCACGTCGTAGCTGCGATCGACCCGGCGGCCGGAGGCAAAGGCCGAGTCCGCATCGCATGAGGTGGTGCTGGGCAACGACAGGCCCGCCGCACTCCAGGCGAGATTGCCGGCAGCGTCGTAGCCGTTGGCGGTGGCACCGGTTTCCGGTTCCACCGTCTTGCACAGCTGCTGGTAGGTGTCGTAGACGTAGCTGCGGGTGACCGACACAGTGCCGTTGGCGTCGTGGCGGCGGATGGACAGCGGCTTGCCGAAGATGTCGCGGTTGATCTCGGTGGTGGCGCCTTCCGGATGCTGGATCCAGACCGGCGTCTTGTAATCAGGCTGATCGAACACTTGGTAGCCAGCTACCGTCTTGTTGCCACGCGGATCGGTAACGCGCGTCTGATTTCCCGCTAGGTACTCGGTCAATGTTGTCAGCGTGCCCAGCTCTGAATCCAGAGACACAGACGTCGTCCGACCTAATGTGTCGTACTGCGTTCTAGTACCGGCGCTGAGGGCATCAGTGGTTCCCGCGAATGACGCAAAGGCCACTCGACCCTTATAGTCATAAGAGAAACGTTGATAGCGCCCAGTTGCTCCTGGATTACCGGCGTCATATTCATATGTAACAATCGGCCGCAGAAATCCATCGAAATACAGGACCTTCCGCGCATTTCCAGTAGCGGTTGTTTGCCGCCAGTGGCCGGCAGGCAAGCCATATTCCGACGACCCAACTTGCTCGAAGGTCGCCGTTGTCGTGTTCCAGTTCTGACTATCCCCTGTCGGATAGGTGACGCTCGTCAGGCGCCCCATCACGTCGTAGCTATAGCCTGTCGTCGCGCCTGACTCATCGGTAACGGATGTGATCCAGCCATAGTCGTTTACATTCGCGCTGATAGCCGCTCCATTAGCGAAGCGGATAGATGTAGGCACCCCCCGTTTCCAATTCGAAAAGCTTGTGGAATTGTTAGCCCCGTCAACGGAAGAGGAGAGTGTTCCATCAGAGTTGTAATAGAACTTCTGCCGTAACTTTCCATACTCATAGGAAATTGCAGGCAGACTGGTTAACGGATCGTAGTCGACCTGCGACTCCACTAACCCAGTGTCACTATTAGTGCGCTTGGCTACCTGGCCCAGGATCCACTTCTCGTAGTTATCGCTGTAATCCAAACGATCGGATCGCTGGTGCCAAGGGCTGTAGCGATTAGCAGCCGACATCCGGCCAAAGACGTCGAAACTAGTCACTTTATAATTATAGGAAGAACCAGATTCAGTGATGGCTCGACCTGAGACCGGAGAAATCGTGCCGACCTGAGCGCTATTGATATTATCGAGTAGCACACTTCCTATTACTTTGGGCCACGGGCCTGTCGAAGGTGACGCATATGTCGAGTCTTCACGACGCAGCAGTGTCGATCCAACTGCACCGTCATAAATTTCGGTGCTCAATAGTTGACTTTCTGTAGAGTCGTAACGATTACTGAAGGTATACCGGCTTACCGCTCCCGTTGGCGACTTAAGATCTGTCCAGACAGTGGTAGCGCAGCCAGATGCGCAGTCCTTGGCCCAGCTCCCCTGGGGGGCCGAGTAGCTATATGTCCAAGTCTGCTCCGACACACCGGGACCGGAAATGCGCTCAGACAGAATGTTGATACCCTTTGTAATATTGGGGATTTCGAGGGTCAACTTTCCAGGGGAGCTAGAGTCACATAAAAACGGAACATAAGAGCGCCCGCGGATCAAAGTTCCAACACTAAAGTTCCCTATCAATCCGGAAGGATGTTTCAGCGAGATGTTTGCGGAGCCCCCACTTTGACGATAACTGAACGAAGAACACCCGTCATAAGCATCATAAGTGATGGTTGAAAGATCACTAAACCTCGCGAGCCCAGAGACGTCCATCGCCCAAGAGCTGCCATCCGGGAGGATCGCACTGGTCAAGTGCACCTTGGAGTCAGAAAGCGTGGCATACGAGTAACTCCAGGTTCTGGACGGAGCGTCAGAGGCCTGAAGTGTCGCGGTGGTTATTCTGCTTCCTACATCAGACGTATTATTTCCGGTCCACGTTTCATAATTCAGGACCAGCGAACGCCCATCACTCGACTGGATCTTTACGAGATTTCCGTTAGCGTCGTACTGATAAGAAAGGCTGTTACCAAAGCGGTCCTCAATGCGGGACGTCATCATCATCGCCATCTGGCGGGCAACGCCCCCGAATCCGGGTTGCGCGAATCCGACATTGTCGTAACCTCGGTAGATCAGCCAATCCATCCAGTATTTGGTACCATCGGGCGAAACCACCAGGAATCCCTGCCCGCCTTGCCCATTGGAAGTCTGCGCAAGGCAAGTGACCATCCAATGTTGTCGCGTGACGATCGGGAATGACATTTGATTGCCACTGGCATCTTTCATCCGCGGCGAAAGCGTATTTGAACTATCTCGGCGCAGCAGATCCTGGCGCCCCATTCCGGGAATAATGAGCTGGTAGCCGCCCCACCATTGCTCGGCAGTATAGATAACCGGTGCTTGACGGCCGACATTGAGCACCACTGCAGGCGCTTTGGTAAAATTCGAGCAACGATCACCACGAAAGAATTGATTTTCGTTCGTGGTCAGCGTTTGAATACTAGGAAGTTCCAGCCGCCAATCGGCAAAGGCCCGTGCCGCTCCTTCTCTTGGGCTTGAGTCGGACGGATCGAACGTACGTATCAGTTGAATCGGCAACCCAATACCAGGCTGATCGATATCCACCTGCCTGAAGGTCAGTGCGCCGTTGTAAAGGCTGATTTCTTCGCCAAAAGGCTTGTCGCCCAGGGGCTGTATCTCACGAGATGTCCGAATGCGCTTGTCGAACTCGTCTTCCGGCGTGACCGCCAGGGCGTTCTGCAGACCAGATACGGACAGACACACGAATAGGACGACGGTGCGCCATCCCTGCCGCTGAGTGAACATTGATTGCCCCTGTAGACGTGCCAACGCGACGCTGGCAGCACTGTCAATTACACAGTACCGCCGGAATTTGTCAAGGCAGTTTCATCGTCGCAGGGCCGCGCACTACTTCTCCTTCCGCCAATTCACCGACCCACGGTTCTCCACCGTGCTCGATTCCACCTCGGCGTCGAAGCCGCGGCCCAGCAGATATTTCAGCGTCAAGACCGAGCCGCTGCCGATCAGCGACACGCCGTAGCTGACGTAGAGTTTCGGCGAGAGATATTTGCCGAAGCCCACCACCGAGCCGCCGAGGGTGCGCGACTGGCTGACGCCGGCGTCGTCGAAACCGAGCCTGGCGCCGAGCTGCGAGGCGAGCAGGCCGCTGCCGGCCGACAGGGCGCTGGCCGCGGCGGTGACCTGGTCGGCTTCGGCGCTGCTGGTGTTGCTGAGGCTGCGGCCCAGCACCAGGTAGGACATCGCCTCCGATTGCGACATCGACGGGTCCGACCACACGTCCGCATGCGGGGCGGTGGCGCGGCCGGTAACGTCGATGCCGGCGGTGACGTCGCCGACCTGGCGCTGCGCGCGGATGTTGATGCGCGGGTCGGAGACGATGTTGTTGCTCCAGGTGAGCTGGCCGCGGGTGATGGTCAGGTCCTGGCCGTACGCCTTGTACTTGCCGCTGACGTCCAGCCCGCCGGTGGCGGTGGTTTCGCGGCCCGGCCGCGAGCGCACCTGCATGGCGCCGGTCAGCGCACCCTTGAGGCCGAAGCCGGCCATCTTCACCTGGTCGCCCAGGGTCACGCGCAGGTCCATCTCCAGCGGCGAGGTCGGCGTGGCCTCGGGGTCGGCCGGGTCCAGCACCACCACGTCCTCGGACAGCGAGGTGCCGCGGTCCAGCCGCTCCAGGTCGATGTCGGCCGAGGGCACGGTGACCTGGCCGCTCAGCATCATGGTCTTGTTGGCGATGCCGAACTGCAGGTCGGGATTGGCCACCGCGCGCAGTTCGGCGGTGTTGGAGACCAGCACGTTGGTACCGCGGATGTTCAACTGCAGCGGCGTGCGGTCGCCGTACCAGGACAGGCCGCCATCGACGTTGAGCGTGCCTTCGCCGGACTTCACCGAGGCGACGATGCGCGCCGTGCCGTCCGGCTGCGCGTCGAAGCGGCCCTTGCCCTCGCTCAGGGTCAGGCCCAGCGCCGGCAGTTCGCCGGTGAAGTTGCTCAACGTGGCGTCGCCGCCCATCGCCGGCTGCGAGCGGGTGCCGCGCAGGCTGACGTGGCCTTCGACCAGGCCCTTGGGCCGGACCAGATCGGGCGAGAACAGCTCCAGCCAGTACAGCCGCGCCATGTTCATGTAGATCTCGCCGGTCAGCGGCGCATACGCATCCCAGCCGGTATCGACAGTGGCGTCGACGAAGCCGTCGCCCTGGAAGCCGATGCCGAGCTTGGAATGGATGTGCTGGGCGCTGAAATCGGTGACGAAACTGAACTGGTCGTAGCGCAGCAGTTCGCCGCGCGCGTTGTCGCCCAGGCGCAGGCCGCCTTCGCGCGAGGCCAGGCGCAGCGAACCCTGCCAGGCGTTGCCGGCCGGCTTGAAGCTGCCGTCGATGGACAGGTCACCGCGCAGATACATCTTGCGGCCGTTGCTCGGCGGCAGCCACGGCTGCACCAAGGCCAGCGGCAGCGCATCACCGCGCAGGGTCAGGCCCTGCTTCGGCCAATCGGCGGACACGCACAACGCACCGCCGCTGCCCGGGGCCAGGCAGCTCTCGGAGAGGCTGAAGGCGCTGCCGGCCACGCTGAAATTGGCAGGCTGCCGCAGTTGCCACGGTTCGCCCTTGGCCGGGGCGATGCGCAGCGTGTTCAAGGCGCCCTGCCAGCGCGCGCCGTCGCGGCGCACCTGCCCGGCCAGGGCCAGCGCGCCCATGTCGTTCTCGGTCTTGGCGTCGAGTTGCAGGTTCTCGACCGCGCCGCGCGCATCCACGCTCAGCGTCTGCAGCAGCACGCCGGCATTGATCGCACTGCCGCGCAGGGCGAGTTCGCCGCCATTGCCGCGCCAGGGTAGGCGACCGCGCAGGCTGAGGCTGTCGGCACTGTAGCTGTCCCACTTCACGCCGTTGCCGGTGAGGTCGGCGGTGAGATCGGGCGCGTCGCGGCGGCCCTTGACCTGCACGCTGCCGCGCAGGCTGCCGGCGCCGCCAGGCAGCAAGTCGGCCAGTTGCAGCGGCTGCAGTTGCGCGTCCACGTCGAGCTGGTCGCCGACCTTGCCCTGCGCCTGCAGGCGGCTGTCGCCCAGGCTCAGTTGCAGCTTGCCTTCGCCCTGGCTGCCTTGCAGGGCGAGCTTGGCGTTGGCGTCGAGCGGGCGGCTGCGCAGGCGTCCGTTCAAGCGCGGGATGTCGAGCGTGGCCTGATAGCCGGCGGCGCTGCCGTCCGGTTGCGCCGGCAACTGCTTGCCCTGCGAGGCGAAGGTGCCGGACAGCTTGCCGTCCCAGCCCGGTGCGAAATAGCCGGGGTCGAAGCCGGCCAGCGTGCCTTGCACGTCCCAGTTCAACTCCGGCACCCAGGCCACGTTGCCGCCCAGGTCGAGCGTACCGCTGGGCATGGTCGCGCGCACCTGCTTCAGCTGCGCCTGGCGATCGTCGCCGCGCACGTCCAACTGCAACTTGGCGCTGTCCTTGCCGCGGGCGACGGTGGCCTCGCCGTAGGTGGCCCATTGCTTCATCGTGCCGGCCACGCCCAGGTTGGCCTCGACCAGCTTGATCGGCACCGCCGGTGCGTCCGGGGTGGACGGGTCCGGCGCGGTGGCGAAGCTCATGCCGCTGGCGTTGACCGCGAAACGCAGCTGCGCGTTGTCCGGGTCGCGCAGATCGGCGGTACCGCGCAGGCGCAGTTGGCCGTCGAACGCGCGTAGTTGCAGCGGCGCGACCGTGAGTACCTGATTGTCCAGACTCAGGTGCGAGGGATCGAGCACCAGCTTCTGTCCATCGCGCGACAGCTCGCCCTGCAGGTCGGCATTGCCGCCCTTGCCCTTGGCGCGCAGGTCGAAGGCCAGCGGCACGGACGCCGGCGCATCGTCGGCCGGCGGCACCAACAGCGACGGATCCAGCGCCTTGCTGCTGGCGGCGAATTCCCACACCGGATCGGTGCGGCCGGTGAACACCAGCGTGGCGCGCAGCGGCGCCGGTGCGTTGCCGGCGATGGCCACTTCCATCTTGTCCAGATCGCCGCGCGCGACCAGGCCCAGGCGCGCCGGGGTGCGCCCGCGCGCGGCCGGCAGCACGGCGCTGGCGGTGAGGTCGGCCTTGTAGTCCTGGCCCGGCAGGTAATCGCCATTGATACGGAAATCGCCGCGGTCGCTGGTCACCACCACCTGGGTGGCACGGAACTCACCGTTGGCCACTTCCACGCCACCGCGCAGCGTGCGGATGTCGATCATCGGCTGCTGCGCCTGGGTGATGCGCAGGCCGTCGATGGCGATGCGGTCGGCCTGCAGCGCAAGCGGCACTTCGATCTGCGGCAGCGACTGCGGCCAGCGCGGCAGTTCGAACGGTTCGTCGCTCTTGGCCAGGTTGAGCGTGGCGTTGGTCAGCTCCAGCGCGTCCAGTTGCAGCTTGCGTCCGAGCAGCGGGCGGATGTCAGGATCCAGGTAGGCGCGCTCGGCGGTGAAGTGGATCTCGTTGTAGCGGAAATCCAGGTTGTGCAACGTCAGCGGACCGGCCAGCGGTCCTTCGGCGCGCTCCCAGGTGAGCGTGGAGCCGGCCGGCAGCCGCGCCACCACCTGCGCCAGCAGCACGTCGCGCCCGGCCACGGTCTGCAGTAGCCAGTACAGCGCGATCGCCGCCAGCAGCACCAGGCCGGCCACGGTCAGCGCCGAGCCCCACCAGAAGCGCTTGCGCCGATAGAAGCGCGGGCGCCGTGGCGGCGGCGAGGTGGGCGACGTCGGCTCGATCGGCGCGCTCACAGGTTTGCTCCGATGTTGAGATAGAGCTGGAACTGCGAGTCGGGATCATTGAGGCCGTGGGCGATGTCCACCCGCACCGGGCCGACCGGCGAACGCCAGCGCAGGCCGAAGCCGACGCCGGTGTGCCAGTCCGGCGTGTCGTCGAAGGCGCTGCCGCTATCGACGAATACCGCGCCGCCCCAGGGCCCGCCCTTGAAGTAGTGCTCGTACTCGGCGCTGCCGGTGAGGATGTGCTTGGCGCCGAGCGCGAAACGGTCCGGCCGCGGCGTGCGCGGGCCGACTTCTCGGAACGCATAACCGCGGATGCTGTTGTCGCCGCCGGCGAAGAATCGCAGGCTCGGCGGCATCGCCACCAGGGCGTCGGTCCAGGTGCTGCCGGCTTCGCCGCGCAGGATCAGGCGGTCGTTGTCGCCGATGCCGTGGAACCAGTTCACTCGCATGTGCGCCTGCACGAAGCTGGCATCCGAGCCCACACCCTCGGCGCCGCCGCGCAGGCTGATGTTGCCGCTGAAGCCCTTGCGCGGGAACACCTTGTCGTCGACGCCGACGTAGTCGGCTTCGATTTGCGGATAGAACAGCGTCGAGGTCTGGTACAGCGCGCCGTCGAAGACCTCGTCGGTGGCGTAGCGCCAGCGCTCGCGCAAGGCGTTGATCGAGGCGATCGCGGTCCAGTGCTCGTTGATCTGGCCGCTGCGGCTGCCGGTGAGCTTGACGTTGCGCAGGTCGATGTAGTCGGTCTGCTCGTCGTAGACGCGCAGCGAGGTGGTGTACCAGCCGTCGAGCCAGCGGAACGCCGGGATCCGGTAGCTGGTGATGAAGCTCTTGCGCTTCTGCGCGTAGTCCAGCTGCGTGCTGAGCTTGTGCCCGCGCGCGTTGACGTAGCGGCGGTCCACGCCCAGGCGCACGCCGGCGCCGCTCTCGCTGCCGTAGCTGAGGCCGGCGGTGTAGATGCTGCGCTTGGCGCGGGTGAGATTGACGTCCACCGGCACGTCGCCGTTGGCGTCGGCTTCTTCCGGCTTGGGCTGGATGTCGATGACGCTGAAGTAGTCGAGCTTGACCAGCGACTCGCGCAGGCGGTCGAGCTTGCCCTCGTGGTAGTAGCTGCCTTCCTTCCAGTACACCAGCGGATCGAACAGCTTCTGGTTGAAGTAGTCCTGGTGGAAGCGGATCGGACCCATGTTGTAGCGGCGGCCGCTGTCCCAGCTCAGGTCGATGTCGGCAGCGTGATCGGCGCGGGTCACCTCGACCTTGCGCTGGGTGAAGTCGGCATCGAAGTAGCCGCGCTCGGCCAGGCGCCGGGTGATGGTGACCTTGCTGGTCTCGTAGACGCTGCTGACGAAGATGTCGCCCTTGCGCGGCCGGAAGTTCTTCAGGTCCTCGCCCAGGTAGCGATCGTCCTCTGCCGGGCCGGTGATGCCCACCTGGAAATTGCGCACCCGCACCGGCTCGCCCTTGTCCACGTGCACCACCACGGTCAGCTTGTCGTCCTGGCGTGGCGCGTCGACGGTGATCTTGGGAGTGAAGTAGCCGAACGGCTCCAGCGCCTGCCGGGTCTGGCGTTCGGCCTGGCTCAGCAGGTACTCCAGGCGCGACTCGCCCTGGTCCTTGCCGATGGCGTCGTACAGCGACAGCGAGACCTGGATGTTCTCGATCATCGCCGCGTCCTCGTCCTTGTTCAGGCCCTGGATCTGCACCTTTTCGATGACGCCGCGGGCCTCGGCGAGGCCGGCCAGGGAGAGCAGGGACAGGACGGTGGCGAGACGGGGGATGGGTCGCATGGGCGTCAGAATACCGGCAGCCCATGTGAAGCTGTTAACTAGACGTTTGTTACATGTGACCGGGATGTCGGGTGCACGGCATTTGCGCAGGGGCATTCGTGCTTTCCGGACTCACGGCATTCGGAGCGTCTACGCCGGGAACCGCGCTGCGCCTGCGCCCTTGCCAAGCCACGGCGACGGCGCCACGCTGGCGCCCCGACCCGCAGGAACGCCGCATGTCCACCGTGATCGCCACCGCGCGCCTCGTACTGCGCCGACTGGACCCCGCGCGCGACGCCGCGCCGATGCTGGCCCTGCTCAACGACCCCGGCTTCCTGGCGCACATCGGCGACCGCGGCGTGCGCGACGAAACGCAGGCCAGCCGCTATCTCGCCGATGGCTCGGTGCGCAGCTACGCCGAGCACGGCTTCGGCCTGTATGCGGTGGAGCGCCGCGACGACGGCGCCTGGCTTGGTGTGGCGGGGCTGGTGCTGCGGCCGACCCTGCCCGCCCCTGATCTGGGCTATGCCCTGCTGCAACCCTATGCGGGCCAGGGCTACGCCAGCGAGGCGGCGCGCGCGGTGCTGGATTACGCGCGCACCTTGCTCGCGCTGCCGCGCGTCTACGCCATCGTGGCTCCGGGCAATGCGCGCTCGCTGCGGCTGCTCGCCGCGCTGGGCTTCGTCGCCCAGGGGCGGATGCGCGTGAGTCCGGAGGCGGCCGAGGTCGAACTGTATCATTGCGGGTTGGATGCACCCGAGGAGCACGCCTGAGCATGGACACCTTGCACACACTGCGGCTGTTCGCCAACTACAGCCAATGGATGAACCAGCGTCTCTACGCCGCGGCCGCGACCCTGCCGGACGCCGCGATCACCGAGCCGCGCGGCGCCTTCTTCGGGTCGCTGTTGGGTACGCTCAATCACCTGGTGGTGGCCGATACGATCTGGCTGCAGCGCTTCGCCCAGCATCCGGCACGGCACCCGGCGCTGCAGGCCATCGCCGCCACGCCGGTCCCCACCGCCCTGGATGCGCCGCAGGCCGACTGCCTGGCGGACCTGCGGACGCAACGCGAGTCCCTGGATGCGACGATCGCCGAGTGGATGTCGCAACTGCATGCCGACGACCTCGACGTAGCGCTGCGCTATCGCAACACCCGAGGCGAATCGCACGGCCGGCGCTTCGGCGACCTGCTGCTGCACTTCTTCAACCACCAGACCCACCATCGTGGCCAGGCCACCACCCTGCTGAGCCAGGCGGGTGCCGATGTCGGTGTCACCGATATGCTGGCGGTGATTCCGCAGGTGGAGGTGGAGTGATCCTGCGATCGCGGGGCGCTGCGCTTGGTGCGTGCCTTGATGTTTAGGGCACCTGTAGTAACGCGCCTTGCCGCGGTTTTGCGGGGGGTCTGCCACCGCTCCTACAAGTGAGCGTTCTTTGGTTAACCAGAGGCTTCGTTTAGAAGCCCGTCCACGCAGCGTCACCCGTGCGCGAGCTGCGCCTGCAACTGCGCCACGATCTCACGCAACTCCGCCACCTCGGCCTCCAGCGCCTGCAACCGCCCTTCCAACTCATCGTTGCCCGAGGCGGTCGGCCGCGCCTTGAACGTGGCGGCCAGTGCCTCCGCGTCCACCGGACCGGCAAGCAAGTGCATGTAACGGTCCTCGCGCTGCCCGCTGGCACGCGGCAACTGCACCGCCAACTGACGCTGCGCCAGCCGTTCCAACTGATGCCGGACATCGTCCGCATCGGCGAAGCGCGCCATGCGCTCGGCCCGCGTCAGCAACTCGTTGGCGGTCTGCGGACCGCGCAACAGCAGCAGGCCGAGCAGGGCCACCTGTTGCTGGGTCAGATCCAGCGCCGACGCCAACCGATGCTCGTAGCGCTCGGCGCGCGAAGAGAACTGCTGCCTTACCAACCCGCGCCCCTCCAGTTGCCGCAGCGCGTGTTGCACATCGCCCGGACTCAACGTCATCACCGGCTCGCGCGAGGTCTTCTGATTGGCCGCCACCACCGTCGCATTGACCGTGAGCGGATACGCATCCGGCGTGGTCGCCTCCTTTTCGATCAGGCAGCCGAGGGCGCGGGCTTCGATGGCGGAAAGGACGGGGACGGTGGGAGTGTCGGTCATGGTATTGGCTTCTTGCTGGTCATAGGCGAAGCATACTGCTTGAGAGTTTCGGCTTTGCGGGCTGCTGCCGTACCGATCTCGGTGCCGTGTCCTTGAAACGCTTGCGCGTCTCCAGGGTGGTGCTGCTGTCGA
>NZ_AQOJ01000159.1:0-1260 GCF_000364685.1 Xanthomonas sp. SHU 166 | reverse complement strand
GCGCCGCCCAGCGTGGGTGGTCGGGTACCGACGCCGTGGCGCGACATGGACCGCCTGCGCCGTCCGGACGCGCTCAATTCGGCGCCGCGGCCGCAGTCGATGCAGCCGGCCCGGCCGGCGATGCAGCGTCCCGAGGGCATGCAGCGCCCGCCGGCGCCGCGCCCCGGCAATATGGGTCGCAGCAATGGGACACGTCGCACACTCGAACCCTAAGAAAGGGCTTGCGTTCGCCTGTTCCAGCACGCACTCTACGTCCTACGGGGTGACCGCCTGCGTCGCTTTATGACCCGAAGGGGTCGACCCCACCGTCTATGTCGATGTCCGACAGGGAAATCTGGATCCCCCCTGTTCCGGCCCTGTCGGGCGTCGGCGCCTCACAACGAAAAGCCCCGGTCCGCCGGGGCTTTTCGCGTTGGGGCCTTGCCATTGCTGGGGTGGCGCCGGCGACCGGCGAAAAACGGGCATAAAAAAGGGCCGGTAGTCCCCCGACTACCGGCCCCCAGCTCCCCCAACGTGCGCGTGACTGGCCCCTGTTCCAATTCCAGTCATACGCCCCTGACGCATTGCCACGTTGGGTGCAGTGGGAATATCTGCAGATTGCGTGCCAACTTGAGGCCCGGATCCGCAATTTGTGATGCAACCGCTAAAATTCCTGTTCACACCCTGGGCGACGTCCCGTGTCGCCCCCTGCCGCCGGCCCCGCGCCGGCCGACGAGACCCCGATGAGCGATTCCTTCTACCGCCATGACGTGATCGTGATCGGCGGCGGCCATGCCGGCACCGAGGCGGCGCTGGCGTCCGCGCGTGCCGGCGCGCGCACCCTGCTGCTGACCCACAACGTGGAGACGGTGGGGGCGATGAGCTGCAACCCGGCGATCGGTGGCATCGGCAAGGGCCACCTGGTCAAGGAGATCGACGCGCTGGGCGGGGCGATGGCCCACGCCGCGGATCTGGCCGGCATCCAGTGGCGGACCCTCAATGCCTCCAAGGGCCCGGCGGTGCGCGCGACCCGCTGCCAGGCCGACCGCAGCCTGTACCGCAGCGCGATCCGGCGCCTGGTCGAGGCGCAGCCGAACCTGACCGTGTTCCAGGCCGCGGTGGACGACCTGTTGATGGACGGCGAGCGCGTGCGCGGCGTGCTGACCCAGACCGGGCTGCGCTTCGAGGCCGCGGCGGTGGTGCTGACCGCCGGCACCTTCCTGGCCGGCAAGATCCACATCGGCCAGACCCAGTACGCCGGCGGCCGCGCCGGCGATCCGC
>NZ_AQOJ01000158.1:0-5854 GCF_000364685.1 Xanthomonas sp. SHU 166 | reverse complement strand
GGCGGCGGCCGCTGGGCCGCGCTGCGCCGCTTGCTGCGGCAGGGAGCGGGCGTGCCCGCCGACCTGCGTCCCGGGCGGCCTTACGTGCGCCACGGCTGGCGCTACACCAGCCTGCAGTTCAAGGGCGAGGTGACCCAGAGCCGCATGTACACCTGGTGGCCGGACGTGCTGCAGGTCGGCTACACCCGCAGCATGCTCGGCGCACTGTTGCTGCGCCCGGACCCGCGGCGGATCGGCATCGTCGGCCTCGGCGGCGGTTCGCAGGCCAAGTTCTGCTATCGGCACCTGCCGCAGGCGCGGATCGAGGCGATCGAGGCCGACGCCGACGTGCTGGCCCTGCGCGCGGCCTTCCGCATCCCGGACGACGATGCGCGCTTTGAGGCCGTGCACGGCGACGGCGCGCGGTTGCTGCGGCAACGGCGCGATCGCTACGACCTGCTGCTGCTCGACGCCTACGACGCCGACGGCATCCCGGCCGCGCTGCTCAGCCGCGGCTTCTACGAGGACTGCCACGCGGCGCTGGCACCGGGCGGGGTACTGGCGGTGAATCTGTACGACACCGACACCCGCCACCATCTGACGCATCTGCGTGCGCTGTTCGGCGGCCGCGTGCTGCGCCTGGACGAGCCGCAGATGGACAACCAGGTGGTGTTCGCCTGGACCGGTGCGCTGCCGGCGCTGGACGCGCACGCGGCCTTGGCCCGCCTGCCGTGGTCGGCGCGCTGGCAACTGCGCACGCCGTTCCGGCGCGTGCAGCAGGCGATGGCGGGCAGGACGGGGGCGGACGGGGTGCGTTAGCCGGGGCTGCGCTGTCGGGGGATGGCTGCGTCGGCCAGACGGTTCAGTCCACGCCATGCCGCCGCCGGTGCAAGCACGACGGGGGGAGACACTGCATGCGGTCCCGGGCGACACCACGCGCCAGGACGATGGCAAGTCGCCCTACAACGGCAACAGGATGTTGCTGAGCTTCCAGTGCAGGCCCTCGCGAGTGAACACGAAGGGCACGGCGGTGCCGTCGGCGGTATGCACGGTGGCGACGAAGCGCGTGGTCGATTCGAAGCGGTGCTCGGCCTGGCGCAGCGGTTGCGGCGGGCGCGGCGCGGCGTAGGTGTCGCCGCCGACGGTGTCGCCGCTGGCGCGTTTCCACAGCGCGTCGCCCTGCATCAGCGCGCCGATGCCGGTCGGGGTGACCAGCGCATCCACGCTCATGCCGCCCAGGCCGCCGGCCAGCGACAGCAGCGCACCGCCGAACAGGCTGGACTGCAGGTCGGGGCCGGCGCGGCGCACCAGCGCATCGTCCACCTGGGCCTTGAGGTTGACCCGCAGGGTGGGAAAGTCGACGTAGCGCTCCAGTGCCGCGGCATCGCGCTCGCGCAGCGCTTGGTCGATGCCGCGGATGGCCAGGTAGGGCCCGGCGACGACATAACCGCCGAGGGCGAGCAGGGCGAGGAACAGCAAGGCCAGCCATTTCTTCATTGCATGTCTCCTTGCGTGTGGGCGTTCTGCAGGAGCGGATTCGCCGCGACGCGTGACCGGGAATGCCTGTCGCCGCTGAAGCCGTTCCGACGGGGAAGCACTGCCGTTCTAGAACTCCAGGTCCAGCGCCGCGCACAGATAGTCCACGAACGGGCCCAGCGTCTGCAGGTCGGCGGCGACCTGCGTGCGCAGCCGCGGGCCGGTCATGGTCGCGTCGTCGAGCTGGCGCCAGAACACCCAGTTCTTGTGCTTGAGGTCGTCGATGTAGTCGAAATCGGCCGGGAAACCGCGCGGCGGGCGCACCAGCATCTCGCTTTCCTCGAAGTCGAAGCGGCGGCGCAGCGCCGGCGCATGCGCGGCGGCCTTCCAACTGCCGGGATTGTCGAAGATGAACTGGCGCACCTTGCGCTGCGTGTCCGGCTCGGGATGCCACAGCCCGGCGCCGACGAAGCTCTCGCCCGGCTGCAGGTGGATGTAGAACGAGGGCGCCGGCACCTGCTTGCGCCGCTCATGGAACAGGCGCGCACCCTGCCAGGTCTTGTACGGCGACTTGTCGTGGGAGAAGCGCGCGTCGCGGTGGATGCGGAACAGAGAGCCGCCGACGCCGCGCGGGTCGGCGCGGAAGTGCTCGCTGACCTGGGCCAGGTCCGGCTGCAGGTCGGTGATCAGGCGCAGGAACGGCTGGCGCACGTGTTCTTCGTACTTGTGCCGGTTGTCGTTGAACCAGGCTTTGTCGTTGTGCCGTGCCAGGGCACGCAGGAACTTGAAGCTGGCGTCGCTGAAATAGCTGGTCATAGGCTGCGTTGCAGGTCGTGGCCCCAGGCGGCCAACTGGTCGAGCAGGGCTTGCTTGGTAGCATCCTGCGGGTGAGCCAGGCGTAAACCGGCCAGTTCCGCGTAGAAGGCGTCGAAGCTCAGTTCGGACAGGCCGCTGTCCTGCTGCAGGCGCTGCCGCCGGTAGTCGTCCCAGCGCGCCTGTTCGGCGATGGACAGGCTCTGCGGCCAGTTGCGCGCGCGGTAGCGGAACAGCAGTTCGGGCAGGCGCGGATCGCGGAACTGGCCTTCCAGCGCGGCCAGTTGCGCCGGTGGGGTGGCGCGGACCTGGGCCATCGTGCGCTTGTCGCCATCGGCCAGGAAGCCGTCGTACAGCGAGGCGTCGACATCGGCCGGCACCGCGGCGCGCTCGCTGGCGAACACCCGCCGCACCTTCTCGGCCAGCGCCGGGCCGGCTTCGCGCAGGCGCGCGGCCTTAGCCAGGAGTTGCGCGGGGTCCAGCCGCAGCCGGGCGAAATCCGCTTCGCGCAGGTGCGCCCAGGCGACCAGCGCCGGTGCCTTGTTCAGATGCACTTCCTTGAGCGGGATACGCTGTTCGCCCTCCGGCAGGTCGGCCTGCGGGGTGTACAGGCGGTCGGCGATCTGTTCCGGCGTATAGCGCAGCAGCGGCTCGATGTCGCCTTCCAGGTCGAACACCAGCACCCGGCTGTCGATGCGCGGGTGCCGCGCCAACGGCAGCACCGGTGCTGCGCACAGGCGCGCGGCCGGATAGCGCATCGACACGTGCAGCACCGGCTGCATCGCCACCGCATCGAGCAGGCTGCCGCAGAAGCGCTTGTCGCGCAGCTTCAGCGCGTACTCCCACAACCGCGGCTGGCTGCGGCGGAAGTGCCGGGCCATGCCGATGGTGGCATAGACGTCGGACAGCGCCTCGTGCGCATCGCCGTCGCGCACGCCGTTGGCCAATGCCAGTTGCTCCAGCTTGAACGAGGTGGCGCCGTCCTCGCGCTGCGGCCAGACGATGCCCTCCGGGCGCAGCGCGTGCATCAGCCGCAGCATGTCCAGCAGATCCCAGCGCGAGTTGCCGTTGCGCCACTCGCGTTCGTAGGGATCGTAGAAGTTGCGGAACAGACCATGGCGCACGAACTCGTCGTCGAAGCGCAGCGAGTTGTAGCCCAAGGTGCAGGTCTGCGGCCGCGCCATCTGCTCGGCGATGCGTGCGAACGCCTCTGCTTCGCTGACGCCCTCGCGCAAGGCCTGCTGCGGGGCGATGCCGGTGATGAGGGTGGCGACCGGCGAGGGCAGCAGGTCGTCGGCCGGTTTGACGAAGAAACTGATCGGCTCCTCGATCACGTTGAGCTCGGCATCGGTGCGCACCGCGGCGAACTGCGCGATACGCGTGCGCCGCGGATCGGCGCCGAAGGTTTCCAGGTCGTAGAAGAGGAAGCTGTCGGGCATGACGAATCGAATGGTGCGAGGCAGGCGAGGCTAGGAGCGTGGGGATGCTTGTAGGAGCGGGTGTCCGGATAGGCTACGCCGGTTCAATGTGCCCCCTCCAGCGGTGCCAGCCGCGCGTGCACGATGCCCTCCAGCCAGTTCCAGTCGATCCGCGACAGATCGCTGTGGCCCTGCGTGGCCTGGACCAGGATGTCGCGCTGCACTTCGCTGCGTTCCAGCGCCTGCGCGTACGGCGTGCGCAGGAAGGTGACCATGGTGTAGTGCGGCACGAAGCGGGTCGGATGTCGTGCCTGCAGGGCTTGGCCGAGTTCGCGCTGCAGCAGGAAACCGGCATCGCCGACGCGGTCGCGCATTTCCACGTAGTTCTCCAGCGCCATCTGCTGGATCGCGCCGGCGTTGGGCTTGCGCTCGGCCTCGAAGGCGGCATAGGCGCGCGCCAGGTCCGGCTCGCGCTGCAGGTGCGCGGCCAGCGCCGCGCAATCCTCGAACGCGCAGTTCATGCCTTGCCCGTGGAACGGCACCATCGCGTGCGCGGCGTCGCCCAGCAGTACCGCGCGGCCGTCCAGATGCCAGCGCTCCAGGCGCAGCGTGCCGAGCAGGCCCGGCGGATGCTGCTCCCAATGCTCGGCCAGTTGCGGCATCAGCGGCAGCGCATCGGCGAAGTCGCGCGCGAACAGCGCCAGCGCCTCTTCGCCGCTGCGCACGGTGGCGAAGCTGGGCTCGCCCTTGTTGGGCAGGAACAGGGTGACGGTGAAGGTGCCTTCGTGGTTGGGCAGGGCGATGCACATGTAGTGACCGCGCGGCCAGATATGCAGAGCGTTGGCTTCGATGCGGAAGCCGCCGTCGGCGCCGGGCGGGATCTCCAGTTCCTTGTACGAATGGTCGAGGAACTCGATGTGCTCGGCCATCGGCGCCTTGCGCTGCATCGCCGCGCGCAGCGCCGAGCCGGCGCCGTCGGCGCCGATCATGCTGTCGAAGCGGATGTCGTGCGGCTGGTCGTCGCGGTCGTCGATGAAACGCGCATAGCCGGCATCGAAATCCACCGTGTGCAGGCGTCGGTAGAAGTGGATGCGCGCGCCGGCCTGCTCGGCCAGCTGCAGCAGGGTGATGTTGAGATCGTTGCGGTGCACCGACCAGATCACCTCGCTGTCGTCGCGGCCATAGCGCTGCAGCTGCTGGTGGCCGTCGGCGAAATGCACCATGCGCCCGCGCATCATCACCGCCTTGGCCATCACCGCGGCATCGGCGCCGGCCTGGCGCAGCACGTGCAGGCCGCGTTCGGCCAGGGCCAGGTTGATCGAGCGGCCGCGCTCGTAGTCGTGCACGCGCGGGTCGCCGCGGCGCTCGTAGACGGTGACCTGCCAGCCCTGGCGCGAGAGCAGGATGGCGAGCAGGGAGCCGGCCAGGCCGGCGCCGATCAGGGTGATGCTGCGGGGGGATGCGTTCAATGCGGTGTCCGGAAGGCGCGGCAGGCCGCCGCGCGAAGAAGGCGGCTCAGACGCCGGCCCAGGTTTCCACTTCCTCGACGAAGCGGTAGATGTCGCGGTAGCGGTTGTACAGCGGCACTGGGCTGATCCGGATCACGTCCGGCTCGCGCCAGTCGCCGAGCACGCCGACCGATTGCAGGTACTCGAACAGGGCGCGGCCACGCTCGCGGCCGCCGGCCACGCGCAGCGACAGCTGGCAGCCGCGTTGTGCCGGGTCGGACGGGGTGATGATCTGCAGGGTGTCGGCCAGGCGGGCGCGGATCAGCGTCTCCAGGTAGCCGGTCAGTTGCTGCGATTTCTGCCGCAGCGCGTCCAGCCCGGCGCGCTCGAACAGGTCCAGCGAGGCGCGCAGCGGGGCCATGCTCAGGATCGGCGGATTGCTCAGCTGCCAGCCGTCGGCACCGGGCGCGGCGACGAACTCGGGCGCCATGCGGAAACGGGTGCGCTTGTCGTGGCCCCACCAGCCGGCGAAGCGCGGGGTCTCGCCGTGGCCGTGGCGCTCGTGCACGAAGGCGCCGGCGACCGCGCCGGGGCCGGCGTTGAGATACTTGTAGTGGCACCACACCGCGAAGTCCGGCGCGGCATCGTGCAGGTGCAGCGGCACGTTGCCGATCGCGTGGGCCAGGTCGAAGCCGACCGCGGCGCCGGCCGCGCGCGCCA
>NZ_AQOJ01000157.1:0-1272 GCF_000364685.1 Xanthomonas sp. SHU 166 | reverse complement strand
CTCGCGCAACGCCGGCGTCAGCGCCGCGGCGGCCGGCGAGCGCTGCAGCGCCTCGGCGACATTGGCGAAGCCGTGCAGCATGCGCAGTTGCTGCTGCGCTGCCGGCCGCACTGCCAGTTCGCGGCCGAGCAGCAGCGCCAGCAGGCCGGCGCCGGCCAGCACCAGCGCGATCACCAGCGCCAGTTGCCCGAACAGGCTGCGCGGCCAGCCGGCGACGCGGGAAGCCGGCGCGCTCACGCCTGCGGCTCCGGCGGCACGTACACATAGCCCACGCCCCACACGGTCTGGATCAGCCGCGGCGTGCGCACGTCGTCCTCCAGCAGCTTGCGCAGCCGCGCCACGATCACGTCGATGCTGCGCCCCAGCGGCTCGTGTTCGCGGCCGTGCGCAAGGCTGGAGAGGCGGTCGCGGCTCAGCGGCTGCTGCGGGTGCCGCAGCAGCACCGACAGCACCGCGAACTCGGCGGTGGTCAGCTTCAGCGGTTCGCCGTCGCGGCGCAGCTCGCGCCGGCCCAGGTGCAGGCGGAAGCGGCCGAAGCCGATCTCGCCGCCCTCCGGTTGCGGTGCGCCGGCGCCGCCCGGGCGGGTACGGCGCAGCACCGCGCGGATCCGCGCCAGCAGCTCGCGCGGGTTGACCGGCTTGGGCAGGTAGTCGTCGGCGCCGATCTCCAGGCCGACGATGCGGTCGATCTCGTCGCCCTTGGCGGTCAGCATCACGATCGGGGTGGCGTCGCCCTGGCCGCGCAGGCGCCGGCAGATCTCCAGGCCGTTCTCGCCGGGCAGCATCAGGTCCAGCACCACCAGGTCGTAGTGGCCGCGCGCCAGCGCCTGCTGCAGCTGCATGCCGTCGGCCACCGCCTTGACCGCGAAGCCCTGGCTCTCCAGGTAGCGGCACAGCAGGGCGCGCAGGCGGTCGTCGTCGTCGACCAGCAGCAGGCGGGGAGCGGGCGCGGCATCGTCCATGGACGCCACTATCGGTTGCGCCGCGGCCCCGCGGCAACGGCCGCCGCGACGCAACTGTAAGCGGATGTTTCCGCTGCGGCGTTCGGCAACATTTGCTGGCCGATGCGGCGCCCGCGGCGCCGGCGCCATGGCTACGGTGACACTCGGCAGCACGCCGCTGCCGTCATCGGAGAACGCCATGTCGCTGTCCCGTCGCATCACTCCCTTGCTGCTGGCGCTGGCCGCCGGCGTCCTGGTCGCGCCCAGTGCACCGGCACGCGAACACACCCGCACGCGCACCGCCGGCGGTACCGACGGCGTCCGCCACGCC
>NZ_AQOJ01000156.1:0-3012 GCF_000364685.1 Xanthomonas sp. SHU 166 | reverse complement strand
GTCCGCGCCCGTCGCGACGCCGGCGCCAGCAATCGTTCCGGCCGCGGCCACGGCTGCGGCCGCCGAGCCGGAAATGGCGATGGTGCCGCCCCTGGCGCCGCCGCCGCGCACCCATGCCCCCGTGTCCGATACGCCGCGCGCGCTGCACAGCGCCGAGGACTGGCTGGAACTGGTCGCCGATTGCGGCCTGAGCGGCCCCTCGCGGCAACTCGCCGCCAACGCCGCCTTCGTCAGCCATGCCGAGGGTGTGCTGCGGCTGTCGCTGTCGCCGGGCTTCGAGTACCTGCAGTCGGAACGCTCGCTGGGCGAACTGGCCGCGGCGTTGGCCGATGCGCTGGGCCAGCGGCCGAAGATCGTCATCGAAAGCGGCATCGCGGTCGATGCCGAAACCCTGCATGAGCGCTCGCACCGGCAACGCGGCGAGCGCCAGAACGCGGCCGAGACCGCGTTCATGAACGACCCGGCGGTGCAGGCGCTGATCCAGCAGCAAGGCGCGCGGGTCGTCCCCGATTCCATCCGTCCCTACGATGAGTGAACCACGATGCGCGGCAATATCGCCCAACTGATGCAACAGGCGCAGAAGATGCAGGAAAACCTGCAGCGCGCCCAGGAAGAACTGGCCAAGCTGGAAGTCACCGGCAGCGCCGGCGGCGGCATGGTCAACGTGACCCTGACCGGCGCCAAGGAGTGCCGCAAGGTGCGGATCGATCCGAGCATCCTGGCCGACCAGGAAATGGCCGAGGATCTGATCGCGGCTGCGTTCAACGATGCGTCCAACAAGATCGATGCCGAATCCAAGGCGCGCATGGGCGCGGCCACCGCCGGCATGCCGATCCCGCCGGGCATGAAGCTGCCGTTCTGAGTTGCCGGGATTGGGGATTCGGGATTGGGGATTCGCGGTTTTTCGCGAGTGCGCTGCCCTTCCTGCTTCGGTGAATTCCTCTGGCAGGAGCGGCTTCAGCCGCGACCGGTCAGGTCAAGCCGTCGCGGCTGAAGCCGCTCCTACGAAAACATCGCGTGACAGCGATGTTTCTTTTACGAATCCCCAATCCCTACTCCCGAATCCCCAACCACAATGAGCTCGCCGCTGCTCGAACAACTGATCGATGCGTTCCGCGTGTTGCCTGGCGTCGGCCAGAAGACTGCGCAGCGCATGGCGTATCACGTGCTCGAGCGCGAGCGCGAGGGTGGGCAGCGGCTGGCCGAGCGGCTGCACGAGGCGATCGAGCGCATCGGTCATTGCGCGCAATGCCGCGATTTCAGCGAGACCGAGGTCTGCGCGATCTGCGCCAGTCCCGCGCGCGACCGCCAGCAGCTGTGCGCGGTGGAGTCGCCGGCCGACCGGCTGGCGATCGAGCACGCCACCGGCTACCGCGGGCTGTACTTCATCCTGCAGGGCCGGCTGTCGCCGCTGGACGGCATCGGCCCGCGCGAGCTGGGCCTGGACCGGCTGGCCGCGCGGCTGGCGCAGGGCGAGGTAGCCGAGCTGATCATCGCCACCAACTCCACGGTCGAGGGCGAGGCCACCGCGCATTACCTGGCGCAGCTGGCGCGCCAGCACGGTGTGCGGCCGAGCCGGTTGGCGCAGGGCCTGCCGCTCGGCGGCGAGCTGGAGTACGTGGATCGCGGCACGCTGTCGCACGCCTTCGGCAGCCGCAGCGAAGTGCCGCGCACCGGCACCGGCGAATAACCGCCGCACGCGGCTGCGGTGCGACGCCGAATTGGGCTATAACGGCGGCCCCTTCTTTCGTTCCGGGCGCGCTCCATGGACACCATCTTCGGCAAGATCATCCGTCGCGAAATTCCGGCCAGCATCGTCTACGAGGACGACGCCGTGCTCGGCTTCAAGGACATCGCGCCGCAGGCGCCGGTGCATGTGCTCTTCATCCCCAAGCAGGTGGAGATTCCGACCCTGGACGACCTGGCGCCGGAGCAGGCGACCCTGGTCGGCCGGCTGGTGCTGGCCGCGGCCAGCTATGCGCGCGAGCAGGGCCTGGCCCAGGACGGCTATCGGGTGGTGATCAACTGCCGCGAGCACGCCGGGCAGACCGTGTTCCATCTGCACCTGCATCTGCTCGCCGGTGCGCCGCTGGGGCGCTTCGGTACGCCCTGAGCAGCGGCTGGCGCGAACGTGCATGCATAAAAAAACGCCGCTGGATCAGCGGCGTTTTTCGTTGCGGCAGAAACGCAGGGCTTACCACCAGCCCCAGCGCGGGCCCCACGGACCCCACGGGCCGCCCCAGGGGCCGTACGGATAGGCGGGCACCACTTCGACTTGGCGCACCACCGGCCACAGGTACACCACGTCCGCGTCCATCTTCGGCAGGCGGTAGTCGTACTCGCCGATGCGGGTGTTGTCGTAGCCGGACACGTGGCCGATGAAGGTCACTTCGCGGCCGGGTTCGAACACCGCCGGGTCGTAGAAGCCGGCGCGGCAGGCGATGAAGCGGCCATCGCTGGCGTCGGCGGCATCGCTGTCCGGACGGCCGCTGGCGTTGAGCGGGCGCGACAGCATCTGGAAGCAGGTCTGGCCCTGGCCGGGCGTGGTCTTGATGATCTTGCCGCCCCAGCGCACCGGCGCGCCGGCCTGATGGCCGGCGACCGAGTCGCGCGGGCTGACGGGCGCGAACTGGCCCTGCAGCGGCTTGGGGGCGGTGGCGCAGGCGCCGAGCGCCAACGCAGCGATCACGGGGAACAGCAGGCGAATCTTCATCGGGATGCTCCAGTGGGCGGACGGTGCCTGCGCAGGTCGCGCAACAATGAAGCGCTGTCCGAATCAGCGCCAGCGTAGCGCGCATCGGCGAAACGCCGGCTGAGCGGAATCAGGCTCGCATCGCCGGTTTCCCGCTGTACGCGAGCGGCCCAGGCCAGGGCCGGTTCGTGCGGGTCGCGGCCCAGCCCGCGCCGGGCGTAGCGCCGGCCCAGCGCCCGCCAGGCCCGCAGCAGCGGATCGCGTTCGCGCTCGCCGCGGGCAAGCCACCAGGCCATCGCACCCAGCAGCAGCGCCGCGAA
>NZ_AQOJ01000155.1:0-5856 GCF_000364685.1 Xanthomonas sp. SHU 166 | reverse complement strand
CAGAGACGGGCGGGGCGAGGTCGATGCCCAGTTCGTCGCCGATGGCCGCGGCTGGGGCGTGCAGCACGCCGAGCAGCGCGCGTGCCTCGGCCATCGCCTGCGCATGCAGCGCCGGCGCCAGCGCCAGCCACGCGGCATGGGCGCGCCAAGTGGCGTCATCGGCATCCGGGTCCAGGCGCAAGGTCCAGTGCACCGCCTGTTCGAACACGCTGTCATCGAGCAGGCTGTCATCGGGTGAGTAAGGGGCGGTCATCGGTTGCCTATCCGTCAAGGAATGGGTCGGGCATCAGCGCAGACGGATGCCGGGCTATGTACGGGACGACGGGTCGACAGCGCCGGTTCCCCCGGCGGTGCCGTCAAATCTCGCGGCCGGCCTCGCGCAAGCGGCGCCGGCAATGGGTCACGGCCACGGCGATGTGTTTTTCGACCGTGCGCGGGGAGATGTCCAGATGCGCTGCGATCTGCGCGGTGCTCATGTTGCGGCCGCGGAACAGCACGAAGACGCGCCGTGCCTGCGGCGGCAGGTCGCGGATCGCCTGCAGCAGCACGGCGTACTCCTGCCGGCTCAGCGCGCTCTGGTAGGGCGAGGGCGCCGGACTGGGCACCTCGTGGCTGGTGTCGTTGGCGGCAAGGAAGCGGCTGCGCGATGCGGTCACGCGGCCCTGGTCGTTGGCGACGTTATCGATCACCGTGCGCAGGTAGCGTCCCGGGTCGCGCACAGCCTCGGCGCCCACGGTGCCGGCGCAGCGCGTGGCCAGGCGGATCCAGGCATCGTGCACCAGATCGCCGGCCGCCCCCGCGTACTTGCGCGCGGCGTAGCGCTGTAGCTCCTCGTACTGGCGTTCCAGCGCCTCCACCAGCGGTGCAGGGCCGGGCGGGGGAGAGGAAAGGGGCATGGCATCCATCCCGGAAACCGTGTGGAAGACCGGCAGTCTAGTGCGGGTGATAGTCATTCTCAATTGCGGCGATATTGTGCCGCCTGTCGGCGCCGGCGCGCGCAGCGCGCCGGCCGAGACCGGTCGCCCTTGGAAATCGCTTGTGCATCATGCGCTTGCCGCCCCGCTGCGGAGGCGGCCGGCGCGCCAGTGTCAGGTGCGACATGCGCGCCGGCTTGCGGTCGCGGCTGGGACTGGTATCGTGCGCCGCCCGACCGTCGACGCCGAGACCCGAGCGATGCGTGGCACTCTCTACATCGTGGCGGCCCCCTCCGGCGCCGGCAAGAGCAGCATCGTCAACGCCACCCTGGCGCGCGACCCGCAGATCGCGCTGTCGATCTCGTTCACCTCGCGCGCGCCGCGGCCGGGCGAACGCCATGCCGAGCACTACCATTTCGTCTCCGCCGACGCGTTCCAGGGCATGATCGATGCGGGCGACTTCTTCGAGTACGCCCGCGTGCACGGCGACTGGAAAGGCACCGCGCGGCAGTCGGTGGAGCCGCAGCTGGCCGCCGGCCACGACGTGCTGCTGGAGATCGACTGGCAGGGCGCGCGCCAGGTGCGGGCCAAGGTGCCGGATGCGGTCAGCGTGTTCATCCTGCCGCCGTCGCGCGAGGCCCTGGAACAGCGCATGCGCAAGCGCGGCCAGGACAGCGAGGCGGTGATCGCGCAGCGGCTGGCCGCCGCGCGCGAGGAGATGTCGCACTACGCCGACTTCGACTACGTCATCGTCAACGAGCATTTCGACACCGCGGTGGACGAGATGTGCGCGATCTTCGTCGCCAGCCGCCTGCGCCGGCCGCAGCAGCAGCAGCGCCATGCCGCGCTGATCGATACCCTCCTGCAGGAACAGCCAACTGGCTGATTCCAAAGGGAACTGAATGGGGTGGGGTTGATCTCGGGCGGTTGCCGCCCTACAATCCCGCCCTTTCCCTCATTCGAACGCGTGGCCGCCGCCGGCCCGCCGGGAGCCCGCATGGCCCGCATCACCGTAGAAGATTGCCTGGAAGTCGTTAACAACCGTTTCGAACTGGTCATGATGGCGTCCAAGCGCGCCCGCCAGCTCGCCAACGGCGTGCAGGCCACCCTCGACAACACCGAGTCGGCCGACAAGCCGACCGTGCTGGCGCTGCGCGAGATCGCCGCGCGCAAGATCGACAACGCGCTGATCGACGAGGTCGAGAAGGCCGAACGCGAGCGCGCCGAGCGCGAAGCCCTGGAATGGGCCGCGGCCGAAGTGGTGGCCGACGAGGACATGTCCAAGAACGACGACTGATCGCGTCCCGCGTCGCGATCGTCCTGCGAACAGCCCGCATCCGCGGGCTGTTTCGTTTTGCGGGTTTGCCGTCCACGCGCCGCTGGCATAGTCTTTCCGCATGAACCCAGGCCCTTCTGCCCAGGTCGCCCACGCCGCGCCATCGTCGGCCGACGAGGCGGTCCCCGACTACGTCCTGCAGCTCGAACGCAGCGCCAGCTATCTGCCTCCCGAGCAGATCCCGCTGCTGCGCCGCGCCTGGGAGGTCGGTGCGGCCGCGCACGCGGGGCAGACCCGCAAGTCCGGCGAGCCCTACATCACCCACCCGGTGGCAGTGGCCGGTGTACTGGCCGAGCTCGGCCTGGACGTGGAGGCGCTGATCGCGGCGATCCTGCACGACACCATCGAGGACACGCCGCTGACCCGCGCCGAGCTGGCCGCGGAGTTCGGCGAGGCGGTGGCGGAACTGGTCGACGGCGTCACCAAGCTGGACAAGCTCAAGTTCCGCGACCGCCAGGAAGCGGCCGCCGAAAGTTTCCGCAAGATGCTGCTGGCGATGTCGCGAGACCTGCGCGTGATCATGATCAAGCTCGCCGACCGCCTGCACAACATGCGCACGCTGGGCGCGCAGAGCGCCGAGGCGCGCAGCCGCATCGCTCGCGAGACCCTGGAGATCTACGCGCCGATCGCCCAGCGCCTGGGCATGAGCCTGATGAAGTCCGAGCTGCAGAACCTCGGCTTCCGCGCGCTGCATCCGTGGCGCCACGCGATCATCGAAAAACACATCCGCAGCCAGCCGGTGGTGCGCCGCGAGTCGATGGCGCAGGTGGAAGTGCAGTTGTCGCAGCGTCTGGCCAAGGAAGGACTGGAGCACCGGCTGGTGAGCCGGATCAAGACGCCGTGGAGCATCTACAACAAGATGCGCGACGAGAACAAATCCTTCGACCAGGTGATGGATGTGTTCGGCTTCCGCCTGGTGGTGCGCGGCGTGCCCGACTGCTACCACGCCCTCGGCGCGGTGCATGCCACCTTCAAGCCGCTGGACGCGCGCTTCCGCGACTTCATCGCCATACCCAAGGCCAACGGCTACCAGTCGCTGCATACGGTGCTGTTCGGGCCCTACGGCTCGCCGATCGAGGTGCAGATCCGCACCGAGGAAATGGACCTGATCGCCGAGCGCGGCGTCGCCGCGCACTGGACCTACAAGTTCGGCGGCGATTCGCCCAACAGCGCGCAGAGCCGCGCGCATGCGTGGATCGTCGAACTGATCGAATCGCAGCGCGCCGCCGGCTCGTCGCTGGAGTTCCTGGACAACGTCAAGGTCGACCTGTTCCCGGACGAGGTCTACCTGTTCACGCCCAAGGGCAAGATCCTGGCGCTGCCGCGCAATTCCACTGCGCTGGACTTCGCCTATGCGGTGCACACCGACGTCGGCAACCGCGCGGTGGCCTCGCGCGTGGACAAGAAGCTGGTGCCGCTGCGCACCAAGCTGGTCAGCGGACAGACGGTGGAAGTGATCACTGCGCGCTCGGCCACGCCCAAGCCGCAGTGGCTGGAGTTCGTGGTCAGCAGCAAGGCGCGCACCGCGATCCGCCACCAGCTCAAGCAGCTCGAACACGAGGACGCGGTGCAGCTCGGCCATCGCATGCTCGATCGCGCACTGGAGGCGATGGACAGCTCGCTGGAGCGGCTGCCCAAGGGGCGCCTGGATTCGTTCCTCAGCGAGCACCGCTACCCGCGCCTGGAGGCGCTGCTGGCCGACGTGGCCCTGGGCAACTGGATGCCCAACCAGGCCGCGCAGGCGCTGATGGCGTATGCCGAACTGCGCGGCGGCGGGCATTCCAAGCACTCGCAGGAAAAGATCCTGATCAACGGCACCGAGCGCGGCGTGGTCAGCTTCGCCAATTGCTGCCAGCCGATTCCCGGCGACGAGATCATGGGCTACCACACCGCCGGCAAGGGCATCGTGGTGCATCGGCTGGACTGTCCGAACCTGGCCGAACTGCGCAAGTCGCCCGAGCGCTGGGTGCCGATCGGCTGGGATACCAGCGTCATCGGCGACTACGACACCGCGCTGGTGGTGGACGTGGAGAACCGCACCGGCGTGCTCGCGCAGCTGGCGGCGGCGATCGCGCAGAGCCAGTCCAACATCGAGCGCGTCGACTATCTGGACCGCGACTTCAACGCCGCGGTGCTGCGCTTCAACATCCAGGTGCGCGACCGCAACCACCTGGCCGAAGTGATGCGTCGGCTGCGGCGCTTGAACGCGGTGCAGAGCGTGCGCCGCCAGTAGGCGGTGCCGGGCGGAATGGGTCGGGAGTTCTTGTGGGAGGGACTTCAGTCCCGACGCGTGATGGTGTCAGGCGGCTTTCTGCTTCACTCGTCGCGGCTGAAGCCGCTCCCACAAGGAATGGACTGGGGCTTCGTGCCAGTGCCCGTGATCGGGCATCGTCCGCGCCGCCTGCCAACGCGGCTGCATGACAGTCGACGCCTGCGAAAAAACGCTTGGTCGCGATCCTGTCACGGTCATGCTCCCCAATCCCCAATCCCCAGCCGCGCACGCCAGCTAAACTAGGCGGACATTCTTCCAACGGAGTCGCCATGTCCCGCCAGATCATCCATACCGACCGTGCACCGGCCGCGATCGGCCCGTATTCGCAGGCCGTGCGCGCCGGCAACACCGTGTACTTCTCCGGACAGATCCCGCTGGATCCGGCCACCGGCGAGATCGTCGCCGGCGACATCGCCGCGCAGGCGCGCCGCGCGTTCGACAACCTGCAGGCGGTGGCCGAGGCGGCCGGCGGCTCGCTGGATCGCATCGTGCGCCTGGGGCTGTACCTCACCGACCTGGCGCAGTTCGCGCAGGTCAATGCGGTGATGCAGGACTACTTCCAGGCGCCGTTCCCCGCGCGCTCCACCATCGAAGTCTCGGCGCTGCCCAAGGGCGCGGGCTTCGAAGTGGACGCGGTGATGGTGCTGGACTGATCTCCCGCCGTGCCGCGCGTGCAGGTTCCGGCGCCGGCGCTGTCGGCGGCAGGCGAGGTGCCGCTGACCACGCTGCCCGGCGTCGGTCCCAAGCTGGCGGAGAAATTCGCCGCGCGCGGCCTGTCCACCCTGCAGGACCTGTGGCTGCACCTGCCGCTGCGCTATGAGGACCGCACCCGCCTGACCACGGTGGCGGCGCTGCAGCCGGGCGTGCCGGCGCAGGTCGAGGGGCGGGTGCAGGCGGTGGACCGCGGCTTCCGCTACCGGCCGATGCTGCGCGTGGCCGTGGCCGACGAGTCGCGCGGCACCCTGGTGCTGCGCTTCTTCCAGTTCCGTGCCGCGCAGGCGGCGCAGTTCGCGGTCGGCGCGCGCTTGCGCGCCTTCGGCACGCCCAAGCCGGGCCAGCACGGGCTGGAGTTCGTGCATCCCAGCTACCAGATCCTCGGCGAGGGCGACGATGCGGCGCTGGGCGATCGCCTGGATCCGGTGTACCCGGCGGTGGAGGGTGTCGGCCCGGCGACCGTGCGCCGGCTGATCGGCCAGGCGCTGGACCGGCTGCCGGAGGAGGCGGCACTGGAACTGCTGCCGGCGTCGCTGCTGAGCGAACTTGGCCTGCCGTCGCTGCGCAGTGCGTTGCTGGTCGCGCACCGGCCGCCGCCGCAGGCCGACCTGGCCGCGCTC
>NZ_AQOJ01000154.1:0-5691 GCF_000364685.1 Xanthomonas sp. SHU 166 | reverse complement strand
CGGCTCCGGGCGTGGCTTGCACAGCGCGCCGCGGCCTTCGAACTGCGGGTCCACGCCCCATTCGGCCATCCAGCGCGCCGGGTCCAGCGCGGTCGACTCGCCGGCATGCACCAGGAACTCGCCGACATCGAAGCCGATGCCGCCGGCGCCGATGATCGCGACCTTGTCCGCGGCCTGCACCCGGCCCTGCAGCACGTCCAGGTAGCTGACCACGCTGGGATGGTCGGCGCCGGGGAAGTCCACCGCGCGCGGCACGATACCGGTGGCCAGCACCACCTCGTCGAAGTCGGCCAGCAGCGCCGCATCGGCGGTGGTCTGCAGGCGCAGTTCCACGCCGGTGGCGTCGATCTGGTGGCGGAAGTAGCGCAGCGTCTCGTGGAATTCCTCCTTGCCGGGAATCCGCTTGGCCACGTTGAACTGGCCGCCGATCTCGCTGGCGCTGTCGAACAGGGTGACGCGGTGACCGCGTTGCGCGGCCACGGTGGCGCAGGCCAGGCCGGCCGGGCCTGCGCCGACCACGGCGATGCGCTTGGGCGCACGGGTCGGCAGGTAATTCAGTTCGGTCTCGGCGGCCGCGCGCGGATTGACCAGGCAGCTGGCGGTCTTGTTCTCGAACACGTGGTCCAGGCAGGCCTGGTTGCAGGCGATGCAGGTGTTGATCGCCTGCGCCTGACCGCGCTGCGCCTTGTTCGCCCATTCCGGGTCGGCCAGCAGCGGCCGTGCCAGCGACACCATGTCGGCACCGCCGCCGGCGAGGATGCGCTCGGCCACGTCGGGCATGTTGATGCGGTTGGTGGCGATCAGCGGCAGCCGCACGTGCGGCTTGAGCTTGGCGGTCACCGCCGCGAACGCCGCGCGCGGCACCGAGGTGGCGATGGTGGGCACGCGTGCTTCGTGCCAGCCGATGCCGGAGTTGATGAGGGTCGCGCCGGCCGCCTCGATCGCCTGCGCCTGCAGCACGATCTCCTGCCAGTCGCTGCCGTCCTCGACCAGGTCCACCAGCGACAGTCGGTAGACGATGATGAAGTCCGGCCCGCAGGCGGCGCGGATGCGGCGCACGATCTCCACGGCGAAGCGCATGCGCTTGGCCGCATCGCCGCCCCAGGCGTCGTTGCGGCGGTTGCTGCGCGGGGCGATGAACTCGTTGATCAGATAGCCTTCCGAGCCCATCACCTCGACGCCGTCGTAGCCGGCCTCGCGGGCGAGCCTGGCGGCGTGCGCATAGGCGTCGATCTGGCGTTCGACGCCGCGCGCCGACAGCGCACGCGGGGTGAACGGATTGATCGGCGCCTTCAGTTTCGACGGCGCCACCGACAGGGGGTGGTAGGCGTAGCGCCCGGCGTGCAGCAGTTGCAGGCAGATCTTGGCGCCGTGTGCGTGCACTGCGGCGGTCACTTGCCGATGCGGGCGCACTTCCCACGGCCAGGACAGCTTGCCGCCGAACGGCTTCAGCCAGCCGACCACGTTCGGTGCAAAGCCGCCGGTGACGATCAGGCCGACGCCGCCAGCGGCGCGCTCGGCGAAGTACGCGGCCAGCTTGGGGAAGTCGCGGGCGCGGTCCTCCAGGCCGGTGTGCATGGAGCCCATCAGGATGCGGTTGCGCAGCTGGGTGAAGCCCAGGTCCAGTGGGGCGAACAGGTGCGGGTAGGCGGTGGGGGTGGGTTCGGGCTGGCCGGGGGCGGGCGACATGGCGTGGATACGCAGGCGTACGGAAGGGCGCAGGGTGCCGTGAAACCGGGCTGGCGGCAAGAGGGGCGTTGCCTTGAGCCGCCTTTACATCCTTCTGGGATTTTGAAGCATGACGCTTAGAAGCAAGAGCAACAGCTTCCGCTGGCGCGGGTCACTTTTCTTTGCTTGTGCAAAGAAAAGTAACCAAAAGAAAGCACACCCCGCAGCGCGCCTTCCGCGCTGCGCGCTCCAGGTTCGCAGCCACGACGGGGATTCGCGGAAGGGGCATCCTGCCCCTGCCGCGAACGGCGCACGTCCATGTGCGCCGCCCTTCGGGTTTTTCCCCGCCGCGTCTGCCGCGCTGAGGGGACCTGGTAGATCAAAAGCACAGCAACAGCAAAGAGCAGCAACAACAAAAGCAGCAGAAGAAGCTGAGCTATCAGTCACGGTCGGCCGATGACCGCTACGCGCTCAAAGCGGGGCGATCGCGCGAATGTTTCGATCGCTGCGCCGCCCGCTCAGCCCCAGCCGACCAGCGCCAGTTTGCCGATGGTGCTGCCCGACTCCAGGCGCCGGTGCGCCTCGCGCAGGGTGGTGGCGTTGATCGGGCTCAGTGTCTCGGTCAGGGTGGTGCGCAGTTCGCCGGCGTCCACCAGGCTGGCGGTGCGTGCCAGGATGCGGTGCTGTTCGATCATGTCGTCGGTGCGGAACCGGGCGCGTGCGAACATCATTTCCCAGTGGATGCCGATGCACTTGGCCTTGTACGGGTCGCCGATGTGCAGTGGACCGTTCGGTTCGACGATCAGGCCGACATGGCCCTGCGGCGCCAGCAACTCGCCCAGCGCCTGCCAGTAGCGGTCGGTGTCGGCCAGGTTCAGCGCCGCGTCCACCTGGTCGATGCCCACTGCCTGCAGCTGCGGCGCCAGCGCCTGGCGATGGTCGATCACGTGGTGCGCGCCGAGTTGCAGGCACCAGTCGCGGGTCTGCGGCCGCGAGGCGGTGGCGATCACCTCGAAGCCGGCATGCCGCGCCAGTTGGATCGCGATCGAGCCGACCCCGCCGGCGCCGCCGATCACCAGCAGGCGGCGGCCGCGGTTGTGTTCGTCGTCGAAGTCGAAGGGCATGCGCTGGAACAGCAGTTCCCAGGCGGTGAGGGTGGTCAGCGGCAGCGCCGCGGCCTGGGCGAAGTCCAGCGTGGCCGGCTTGCGCGCGACGATGCGCGCATCCACCAGTTGGTATTGCGCGTTGCTGCCGGCGCGGGTGATGTCGCCGGCGTAGTAGACCTCGTCGCCCGGCTCGAAACCGTCGACCTCGGGCCCGACCGCCTCGACCACGCCGGCGGCGTCGTAGCCCAGTACCTTGGGCTGGCCGTCGCTCGCGCCCTTGGCGCGGACCTTGGTGTCCACCGGATTGACCGACACCGCTTCCACCCGCACCAGCAGGTCGTGGCCGGCGGGCGCGGGGGGCGTCGGCAGGTCGAGGTCGTGCAGCGACTGCGGATCGTCGATCGGCAGGGGATGGAGGGTGGCGACCGCTTTCATGGAGGCTCCTGGACGTGAAGGAAAGGAGGGCACGGCCGCGGCTCAGACCGGCCGCGGGTTGCGCTCGGCGAAGCCGCGCTGGTGCCAGTACGGATACGCCGGTACCGCCGCGCTGGCCGCATCCAGCTGTTGCACGTGGGCGGGATCGAGGGTCCAGCCGACCGCCCCCAGATTCTGCCGCAACTGGTCTTCGGTCCGTGCGCCAATGATCACGCTGCTGACCGTCGGCCGCTGCAACAGCCAGTTCAGTGCGATCTGCGGCACGCTGCGGCCGGTCTCCGCGGCGATGGCTTCCAGGGCGTCGATCACCCGGTACAGGCGCTCCTCTTGCACTGGCGGGCCGGCCTCGGTGACCGCCTTGTCGTGCAGGCGGTTGCTCTCCGGCAGCGGCTGGCCACGGCGCAGCTTGCCGGTCAGCCGGCCCCAGCCCAGCGGGCTCCACACCAGCGCGCCCACGCCCTGGTCCAGGCCCAGCGGCATCAGTTCCTCCTCGTAGTCGCGCCCGATCAGCGAGTAATAGGCCTGGTGCGCGACATAGCGCGACCAGCCGTGGCGGTCGGCCACCGCCAGCGACTTCATCAAGTGCCAGCCGGAGAAGTTGGACACGCCCAGGTAGCGGATCTTGCCGGCACGCACCAGGTCGTCGAGCGTGGACAGGGTTTCCTCCACCGGCGTGCGCGCGTCGAAGCCGTGCAACTGGAACAGGTCGAGGTAGTCGGTGCCCAGGCGGGTCAGCGCCGCTTCCACCGCGCGCACCAGGTGGAAGCGCGAGGAACCGACGCTGTTGGCTGCGGTGCGGTCGAAGCGGAAGCCGGTCTTGGTCGAGAGCAGCACCTGGTCGCGGCGGCCCTTGATCGCCGCGCCCAGCACCGATTCGGCGGCGCCGCCGGAATAGACGTCGGCGCTGTCGAACAGGGTGACGCCGGCTTCCAGGCAGATGTCGATCAGGCGCCGGGCCTGGTCTACATCCGAATTGCCCCAGGTGGCGAAGAACGGATCGGTGCCGGCGAAGGTGCCGGTGCCGAAGCTGAGCACGGGAACCTTGAAGCCGGATGCGCCGAGATGACGGTATTCCATGGAGAACTCCTGATAGCGAAGGAGGAAGTGAGGAGAAGGCGTCAGCGCGCCGCGGCGTCGGTGTCGACGGCGTCGGTCGCAGCGGAGGTGGAAGCGGCTGCGGTGGCACCGAGCAATTGCGTGGCTGCCTCGGCCATGGCCGCGTAACCCGCATCGCCGGGGTGCAGGTGGTCGCCCGAGTCGAATTCCGACCGCATCCGCGCCGGGTGCGCGGGGTCGCGCAGCAGCGCATCGAAATCCAGGATCGCGTCGAAGCCGTTGCCCGCGCGCAGCCAGGCATTGACCTGCTGGCGCACGGCCTCCTTCTGCGGGCTGTAGTAGCCGGGGATCGGCGAGTCCGGCAGCGCGCCCTCGAACGGGGTCAAGGTGGCGCCGATCACCCGCAGGCCACGCGCCTGCGCGCGCTGCAGCAGCTGCCGGTAGCCGGCGATCAGGTCCTCGGCCGGCACCGGCGCATCGTCCGGCGCGAACGGCGTGGCGTACCAACTGATGTCGTTGATGCCCATCAGCAGGATCAGGGTGCGCACGCCGGGCTGTGCCAGCACGTCGCGGTCCAGCCGCGCCAGCGCGTTGCGGCCCATGCGGTCGCGCAGCACGCGCCCGCCGGAGATGCCGGCGTTGAGCACCGCCACCCGCTGCGCGGCCAACCGCGTGACCAACTGGTCCGGCCAGCGCCGGTCCTGCCCCGGCGTCGACGCGGCCCCGTCGGTGATCGAATCGCCCAGCGCCACCACCGCGCCGATGGCATCGGCACGGCGCACCTGGATGCCGCTGACGAACAGCCGCACCGGCAGCGCGCTGGCGCCGGCCAGCGTGTCGTCGGCGGTGCGCTCGCCCTCGGCCAGCCAGGCGCTCTGCAGGCCTTCCCAGTGGAAGGTGGACGGCGCGGTCGGCTGCGGCAGGTACAGACTGATGCTGAGCCGGGCCAGGTCCGGCACGCTCAGCGCCACCGGGTCGCTGAGCACCGGCGCGCCCGGCGGCACAGTCACCTCGGTCTTGCCACCGAAGCGTAGCGGCCGCTGCGAGCCGGGCAGGGTTGCAGCGCCGTCGCCGGCCAGCGCCAGCGAGGCGGCGCCGATGTGCAACGGCGCATCGCCATAGGCGTTGCTCAGTTCCACCCGCACCTCGCTGCCGCCGAGGCTCACCCGCGCCACCTGGCGCACGGTCTGCCGCCACAGGTGGAACGGCGTCTGCGTCGGGAACGGGAAGTCCGCGGCCCACAGCGGTTGCGGGCTGGCCTGCCAGGTCGCGACCCAGTCGCGCGGCGCCGCATCCGCTATGATCGCCGTGCCCAGCAGCGCCGTCGCCAGCGCGGCCGTCGCCATCGGACGGCTCATGCCGCACCGCCGGCGGCGCAACCCGCGCCGTGATTGGCGGCGGGTGTGGCGGTGGCCGGCGACAGCCG
>NZ_AQOJ01000153.1:0-19618 GCF_000364685.1 Xanthomonas sp. SHU 166 | reverse complement strand
CCGGCTTGCCCCGCCCGACCCGCGCCGCCGCCGCCGCGCCGCCCCCCTTGCGCGGCCAAGCCCGAGAATCCCCGCGCCAGCAGCGGCGGCAAGGGCCCCGCTGGCCAACTGTTATATTGTTTCAAAAAATCGACACCGATCGCACCGCATGCCATCTGTTGCCCTCGCTTCGCCCGCCTCCCTCGCCGTCCCCGCGACGCCCGCCGCGCGACTGGCCCCGATCGACCTGCTGCGCGGCACGGTAATGCTGCTGATGCTGCTCGACCACGTGCGCGAGACCTTCTACCTGCACCACCCGGTCGGCGACCCGATGGAGGTGGAGGGCACGGCGCCGGCACTGTTCGTCGCGCGCACCCTCGCCCACCTGTGCGCGCCGGTGTTCGTGTTCCTCACCGGCCTGTCGGCCTGGCTGTATGCGTCCCGGCAGGCCGACGGACGCGCGGCGGCCGCCCGCTTCCTGCTCAAGCGCGGCCTGTTCCTGATCGTGCTGGAGCTGACCCTGGTCAACCTGGCCTGGAGCGGCGCCTTCCCGCCGCAGGCGCTGTACCTGCAGGTGATCTGGGTGATCGGCCTGAGCATGCTCGCCCTGGCCGCACTGCTGTGGCTGCCGCTGCCGGCGCTGGCCCTGCTCGGCGCGGCGCTGGTTGCCCTGCTGGACGCCGTGCAGGTGCAGGGCGACGGCCCACTCGCGGCCGCCTGGGCGGTGCTGCACGACCGGCGCTGGCTGGAGTTGGGCGAGCTGCGCCTGCGCACCTCCTACCCGGTGCTGCCGTGGATCGGGGTGATCGCGCTCGGCTACGCCGCCGGCCCCTGGTACGGCGCCGCCACCGACCCGGCACACCGCCAGCAGCGCCTGCTGGCCTGGGGGCTGGGCGCGCTGGCCGGCTTCCACCTGCTGCGCTGGCACAACGGCTACGGCGATGCGCCCTGGCAGGCGCAGGACGACCTCGCGCATACCGCGATGAGCTTCTTCAACGTCACCAAGTACCCGCCATCGCTGCAGTTCCTGCTGCTGACCCTGGGCGTGGGCCTGCTGTTGCTGCGCCTGTACGAGCACCCCGCCGTGGCCCGTACCCTGGCGCCACTGGCGACGATCGGCGCGGCGCCGATGTTCTTCTACCTGCTGCACCTGTACGTGCTGAAGCTCGCCTACCTGGCCGCGCTGGCGCTGTGGGGCGCCAACCAGGGCGACCTGTTCGGCGTGGACAGCGTGGCCGCGCTGTGGACGATCGCCGCCTTGCTGGGCCTGGCCCTGTACTGGCCCACCGCCGCGTTCGCGCGGCTGAAGGCGCGGCGCCGCGACCTGGGCTGGCTGCGCTACTTCTAGGTTCATCCGCGTGCAATGCAGGCGTGGTCGACTGCCGGTTCCTTCGTCCGCGCCTGGAGACCTGCGATGTCCACCCGCCTGCCGCAGTTGCTGCTGATCGGCCTGACCCTCGCCGCCTGCGCCGGATGCGCGACCGCGGCGAGCAAGCGCGACGCCTGGGTGGTGCAGCAGATCCACGACTACAACCATCCCTACGCCGCGCAGCGCGCCGAGCTGGATACCAAGATGGCGACCATGGCCACCGGCGCCTACGCCTTCTACCGCGGCACCGACCATATTTTCTACCAGGACATGAAAACCCTGCCGGGTTCGCTGTGGACCTCGCCGCAGACCGGCTACACCTGGCTCGGCGGCGACACCCACCTCGGCAACTTCGATGCGGCGCGCGACAGCAGCGGCAAGGCGGTGTTCAAGGTCGCCGACTTCGACGAAGGCCACCTCGGCCAGTACGTGTGGGACCTGCGCCGGCTGGCCGCGAGCATGGTGCTGGCCGGGCGCGACAACGGCCTGTCCGACAGCGACATCGGCGACGCCATCGACACCATGGTCGGCGCCTACCTGGACAAGATCGCCGATTTCCGCGGCAGCGACGCCGAAGAAAGCTTCCAGCTGAGCAAGCGCAACACCAGCGGCGCGGTGGCCAAGATCATCGACAGCGCCGACGGCAAGAGCCGCAGCAGCCTGCTGTCCAAGTACACGGTGGTCAACGGCGGCAAGCGCCAGTTCCAGAACCTGGACAACCTGGTCGCGGTGGACGCCGGCACCGCCTCGGCGGTGGCCGCGGCGATGAACGGCTACATCGGCTCGATCGCCGCGTCCAAGCGTTATGCGGCCAGCTACTACGGCATCAAGGACGTGCGCCAGAAGCTGGGCTCGGGCACCGGCAGCCTCGGCCGCCTGCGCCTGTACGTGCTGATCGAAGGCCCGAGCGCGTCGACCAGCGACGACGTGATCCTGGAGTGGAAGCAGGAAGCGGCCAGCGTGGTCGCCGTGGCCGCGCCGTCGCAGATGCCGGCCTCCACCTACGACAACAACGAGGGCGCGCGGGTGGCGCGTACCGCCAAGGCGCAGACCATCGACGCCGACGTGCTGGTCGGCTACGCCAGCGTCAACGGCACCCCGTTCTACGTGCACGAGAAATCCCCGTTCCAGCAGGACCTGGACCCGACCGCGCTGGACAGCGCCGGCAAGCTCGCCACCGCCGCCACCTACCTGGGTCAGGCCCTGGCCTCGGCGCATGCGCTGGCCGACCAGGACTACGACCCGAACGTGGTGCCCTACAGCATCGACAAGCAGATCGACCAGGCGGCCAGCAGCAAGAGCGGCCTGAAATCGGAACTGCGCCAGTTCGCGTTCGACTACGCCGCGCAGGTGCAACTGGACTGGCAGTCGTTCGTGGCCGCGTACAAGGCGGGCACGCCGCTGTATTGAGTTCGCGCCGGGTGCGTGCAGCGTAAGCGGAGCTGCCACGTCTCGTAGGAGCGGCTTCAGCCGCGACGGCATTCCCGGGAAGGCCTCATCGCGACTGAAGCCGCTCCTACGACGCGCGCGACGTAGGCGTGACGTAGGGACAAGGTGCACAGCGGCAGGCGCGGGCAACGCGCCTGCCGAGGTGGATCGCACCAGGTCCTACAGGATATACCGGCTCAGGTCAGGGTCCTGGACCAGCTCGCCCAGGTGCGCATCGACGTAGGCCGCGTCCACGGTGACGCTCTGCCCGTCGCGGTCCGGGGCTTCGTAGCTCAGCGTGTCGAGCAGGCGCTCGAGCACGGTGTGCAGACGCCGCGCGCCGATGTTCTCCTGGCGCTCGTTGACCAGGAACGCGATCTCCGCCAGGCGCGCGATGGCGTCGTCGGTGAAGCGCAGGCTCACGCCCTCGGTCAGCAACAGCGCTTCGTACTGCTTGGTCAGCGCCGCCTTCGGTTCGGTGAGGATGCGGATGAAGTCGTCCTTCGACAGCGCCGACAGTTCCACCCGGATCGGGAAGCGGCCCTGCAGCTCCGGGATCAGATCGCTGGGCTTGGCCAGGTGGAACGCACCGGAGGCGATGAACAGGATATGGTCGGTCTTGACCGTGCCGTACTTGGTGCTGACGTTGGAGCCTTCCACCAGCGGCAGCAGATCGCGCTGCACGCCTTCGCGCGACACGTCGCCGCCGGTGGCGCCGGCCTCGCTGCGCTTGGCCACCTTGTCGATCTCGTCGATGAACACGATGCCGTGCTGTTCGCAGGCCTCGATCGCCGCGGCGCGCACATCGTCCTCGTTGACCAGCTTGCCGGCCTCTTCCTCGATCAGCAGCGGCCGCGCGGCCTTGATGGTCAGCTTGCGCGACTGCGACTTGCCGCCGCCCAGGTTGGAGAACATCTGCCGCAACTGCTGGCCCATTTCCTCCATGCCCGGCGGGGTCATGATGTCCATGCTGACGTTGACCGCGACATCCAGTTCGATCTCGCGCTCGTCCAGTTCGCCGGCACGCAGCATGCGCCGGAACTTGCTGCGGGTGTCGCTGTCCTGCGCCGAGGGCTCGTTGCGTGCGGCTTCCGGATCGAAGCCGATCCCGGCGCTGCGCCGCGGCAGCAACGCATCGAGGATGCGGTCCTCGGCGCGCTCCTCGGCCTGCGTGCGCACGCGGGTCTTGGCCTGCTCGCGGTACAGCTTGACCGCGGTGTCGGCCAGGTCGCGCACGATCTGCTCCACGTCCTTGCCGACGTAGCCGACCTCGGTGAAGCGGGTCGCCTCGACCTTGACGAACGGCGCATTGGCCAGCGTCGCCAGGCGCCGCGCGATCTCGGTCTTGCCGACGCCGGTGGGGCCGATCATCAGGATGTTCTTCGGCATCACTTCGTTGCGCAGCGCATCGGGCAACTGCATGCGCCGCCAGCGGTTGCGCAGCGCGATCGCCACCGCGCGCTTGGCCTCGTGCTGGCCGACGATGTGGCGGTCCAGCTCCTGCACGATCTCGCGCGGGGTCATGGTGCTATGGGTATCGGTCATGGTCGGGAAATCGAAGAGGGAATCGGGAATGGAGAATCGGGAATGGGAAAGCAGGCGTCATCGGTGACGGAGACGGGAACCGCTGTTGCGATTCCCCAGTCCCCATTCCCGATTCACAGCTCTTCCACCACCACGTTGCGATTGGTGTAGATGCAGATGTCGCCGGCGATGTTCAGCGCTTCGACGGAGATGGTGCGCGCGTCCAGCGTGGTGTGGCCGAGCAGCGCGCGCGCCGCCGACAGGGCGTAGGAGCCGCCGGAGCCGATGGCGATGATGCCGTCCTCCGGTTCGATCACATCGCCGGTGCCGCTGATGATCAGCGAGGTTTCCTTGTCGGCGACCGCCAGCAGCGCCTCGAGCTTGCCGAGGCGGCGCTCGGTGCGCCAATCCTTGGCCAGTTCCACCGCGGCGCGGGTCAGCTGGCCGTGCTTCTCCAGCTTGGCCTCGAACAGTTCGAACAGGGTGAATGCATCGGCGGCGGCGCCGGCGAAGCCGGCCAGCACCTGGCCCTCGCGGCCGAGCCGGCGCACCTTGCGCGCATTGCCCTTCATCACGGTGTGGCCCAGGGTCACCTGGCCGTCGCCGGCCACGGCGACGCGACCATCGCGGCGCACCGACAGGATCGTGGTGGCGTGGAAAACATTGGGGTTCTGACTGGGATCCATGCGGCCTCCGGAGCGATGACTCAGGTGTGGGGGCTGGCAGCGCGCGGTTCAAGCGTCGCCGAGTCGGGCATGCGCCGGCCGTGCCGGATCGGCAGCGATGTCCCACGCGACGTACCAGTCCTCGCCCTGGGTTTCGATCGGATGCAGGGTGCGCCCGGTGCCGTTGCCGCAGGCCAGGTCGTGTGCCGCGCAATCGCGGTCGCAGCCCCAGCACAGCCGTTCGGGGCGGCGCGGCGCCAGCGGAAAGGATTTGACCATCGGTGAGCCCTCGCAACGTGGGAGGACAGTGTCGTCCCGCCTTCGCCGACTCGCCTTGATCCAGAACAAGCGCGGGTGCGATGGCAACCGTGCGGTCGCGATGCAGCGCTCAGGACTTGCGCTTGGCCCGCGGGTGCGATGCGTCGTAGACCTTGGCCAGGTGCTGGAAGTCCAGATGCGTGTAGATCTGCGTGGTGGCGATGTCGGCATGGCCGAGCAGTTCCTGCACGCCGCGCAGGTCGCCGGAGGATTCCAGGATGTGGCTGGCGAAACTGTGCCGCAGCATGTGCGGATGCACGTGCTTGAACAGGCCCTGGCGCCCGGCCAGTTGCTTGATGCGGATCTGCACCGCGCGCGCGCCGATCGGCGCCCCGCCACGGCCCGGGAACACCGGCGCGGCAGCCTCGCCTCGGCTTTCCTCGCGCCACGCCAGCAACGCGGCGCGCGCGTGCGAGCCGACCGGCACCAGCCGCTGCTTGTTGCCCTTGCCAAGCACGCTGACCATGCCGGCGACGAAATCCAGATCGCGCCAGCGCAGCGCGCACAGTTCGCTCAGGCGCAGGCCGGAGGAATAGAACAGCTCCAGCAGCGCGCGGTCGCGCAGGCCCAGCGGCGCATCGGTCGGCACTTCGACCAAGCGCACCGCCTCGTCGGCGTCGAGCACCTGCGGCAGCTTGCGCGGCGCCTTCGGCGCGCGCAGTGCCGCGGCCGGGCTGGTGGCGATGTGGCCGTGCTTGAGCAGCCACGCATAGAAGCTGCGGCACGCCGACAACCGCCGCTGCAGGCTCTTGGGCGACAGCCCGCGGCGGTGCTCGGCGGCGATGAAGTTGCGCAGTTGCGCGGCATCCAGCGCGGCCGGTTCGCCAAGCAGGTTGGCGGCCGCCCACGCCTCCAGCGCCGCCAGGTCGCGCCGGTACGCGTCCAGGGTATGCGCGGACATGCGCCGCTCGACCTGCAGGTAGGCGAGGAACCGGGACGCGGGACCCGGGACCCGGGACCCGGGAGACGTGGCCTCGCTCGCGATGCCAGCACTGCCCTGCCCGGCCTGATGATCGGCAGCGCCGGTTCCGGCGCTGTCCCGGGTCCCGGGTCCCGGATCCCGAGTCCCGGCCCCACTCATCGCTGCAACGCCACCGCCAGCGCCTCGCCCATCATGCGCAGGAACAAGGTGCCCATGCCGGGATAGAACCGGTTCGGGTCGCGGCTGCCGACCGCGATCAGGCCCAGGCCGGGCAGCGGCAGCAGCGCGGTGGATTGCACTTCGTCCACGCGCTCGCCGTACAGCAGCGCCTGCTTTTCCGGTTGCAGGCGGCCGCAGATCGGCTCGCCGTCCTTCAGGCAATCGCGGAACGGCGCCAGCCGCGGATCGTCGGCCGCCAGCACCTGCAGCCACGGCGCCTGTTCCAGGCCAGGCAAGGGCTGCAGCAACACGATGCTGACCAGGTCGCCCTGGAAATCCTCCTGCAGCGACGCGGCCATCGCGCGCACGCTGTCGGCGGCGCTGCGCTGGCGCATCAGCGCCAGGGTCAACTGATGGGTGCGCACCGCCAGCCGCTCGTTGACCTGCGCGTTGGCGGCCAGGTCGGCCAGCCGCCGCGACAGTTCGCGGTTCTTGTCGCGCAGCACTTCCAACTGGTAGCTGGCCAGCGACGCGGTGGGACCGTCGTCGCGCGGTACCACCAGGGTCAGCGCCAGATCGGGAAACTGTTTGAGGAAGCCGGGATGGCGCCGCAGCCACGCCGCCACCTCGTGCGCACCGATCTTGTCCTGGCTTTCGCTCATCGGATCCATTCTCCATCGAAGACGAACGTCGCCGGCCCGGACATCACCACCGGTGCGGTGTCTTCCGGCCATTGCACGCGCAGTTCGCCGCCCGGCAGGCTGACGCGCACGTCGCGCTCCACCCGGCCGCGCTGCATCATCACCGCGGCCGCCGCGCAGGCGCCGCTGCCGCAGGCCAGGGTCTCGCCGACGCCGCGCTCGTACACGCGCAGGCGCAGGTGGCCGCGGTCGATCACCTGCACGAAGCCGACGTTGACCGAATCCGGGAACGAGGCGTGCTGCTGCAGCAACGGACCCAGGCGTTCCACCGGTGCCGCATCGACCAGGCCCACTTCCAGCACCGCGTGCGGGTTGCCCATCGACACCGCGCCGAAGCGCACGCTGCCGCCCTGCAGCGGCAGCACATACTCCTCGCGCGCACGCGGGAAGCCGACCAGCGGCACGTCTTCGGGCGCGAAGCGCGGCACGCCCATCGCCACGGCGAATTCGCCGGTGGCGCTGCGGGTGATGTGGTGACTGCCGGCGGGGCTTTCGATGACGAAATCGTCCGCGGCCGGCGCACTGCCGTCGCGCACCAGCCAGGCCGCGACGCAGCGTGCGCCGTTGCCGCATTGCCCGGCGGCGCTGCCGTCGGTGTTCCAGATGCGGTAGCTGGCGACCGCCGCGGCGTCGCGCGGCGGTTCGATGGTCAGGATCTGATCGCAGCCGACGCCGAAGTGGCGGTCGGCCAGGCGCACCGCCAGTGCGGCGTCCGGCGGCGGGGTGCCGTCGCGCAGGTCGAGCACCATGAAATCGTTGCCCGCGCCCTGCATCTTGCTGAAACGCAGGCGCGCGTCGTGGCGGGCCTCACTCATTCCCATTGGTGGGCATGGTGGTGTCGTTGGCCGGCGGGCGCTGCCCATCCACCGGCTGCGCCTGCCCGGCGGGATCGGTGGTCGCCGGCGGCGTCGCATCCGGCGCGGGCGTGGCGGGCTCGGCTTCCACCGGCACCGGCTTCTGCGGCATCACCAGCGGACCCTTGTTGCCGCAACCGGCCAGGGCCAGCAACGCAGCGGCGGAGAGAACGAGACGGATCGGAGAAGAGGACGATGTGCTCATGCGCCGAGTATAGCCACACCGGCATGAACCGGCTGTGCCGCGGTCGCGCAACAAAGCGCGCTCACGCGCGCGGCGGTTCCGGCCGCCACCACAACCATAGCGCCACCGCGCTCATGCAGCCGATCGCCAGCACCTGCACCCACAGCCGGTGCACGAACAGCAGCAGCACCAGCGCGCACGCGGCCATGGTCAGCGTCGCCATCCACTTGCCGCGACGGCTGACCGCGCCATGCCGTTCCCAGTCGCGGATGCTGCGGCCGAAACGCGGATCGCGCAGCAGACGCCGGCGCAGCCGCGGCGAACCGCGCGCGGCGGCGTAAGCGGCGATCAGCACGAACACCGTGGTCGGCAAGCCCGGCACGAAGATGCCGACGATGCCGGTCGCCAGGCTGGCATAGGCCAGCAGCCACCAGGCCCAGCGGAAACGGGAGTGCGTGCGCATTGCGGCATGATAAGCCTGCGCTGGCGCGGGCAGTGGCGACCAGCCGCCGACGCAACCGAGGTAGCCGTGCGGCAGCGGCTGTGGGAGCCGCTCCGGCCGCGATGGAAGAAGCCAGCGGCGCGTCCGACTCTTTGCAGTCGGGACTGAAGTCCCTCCCACAAGGCATTACCAATGCCGTCAGCGCTGCTGCATGGCATGGCGCTCAGTCCATCGACCCTTCAGGTCCGACTCGGCCGTCATGCTCACTGTGGGAGCGGCTTCAGCCCCGACGCGCGAAGCCACTGGTGCGTCTGATCTGATTGCAGTCGGGACTGAAGTCCCTCCCACAGGAGCGACCACGCCGCCAGCGCGACTGCCGGCTCTCGCGCGGTGATTCCGCCCACCGTGGGAGCGGCTTCAGCCGCGACGGGTGAAGCCACAGGCCATCCGCCATCCAACCAAACATCGGGATGGGCCGGCCTCACGCCAGCCGCCCCACCTGCGCATCGGCCAGCCCGCAGGCCAGCCGATGCTTGCAGCTCTCACTTGGCCGGTTGCTCCACGCCCAGCTGGTCCAGCATGAAGGCATAGGACTCGGCCATTTCGCGGTAGCGACGGAAGCGGCCGGACTTGCCGCCGTGGCCGGCTTCCATGTTGACGCGGAACACGATCGGCTGGCTGCCGGTGTCGTTCTCGCGCAGCTTGGCCACCCACTTGGCCGGCTCCCAGTACTGCACCTGCGAATCCCACAGGCCGGTGCCGACGTACATCGCCGGATAGGCCTGGCGGCTGACGTTGTCGTAGGGCGAGTAGCTGAGCATGTAGTCGTAGTACGCCTTCTGCTCGGGATTGCCCCACTCGTCGTACTCGTTGGTGGTCAGCGGGATGCTCGGGTCGAGCATGGTGGTGACCACGTCCACGAACGGCACCTGCGCCACCAGCACGCGGTAGTCCTTGGGCGCCATGTTGGCCACCGCGCCCATCAGCAGGCCTCCGGCGCTGCCGCCGGCCGCGGCGACGCGATCCGGGGCGGCGTAACCCTGCTGCACCAGGCCGCGGGTGACGTCGATGAAGTCGGTGAAGGTGTTCTTCTTGTGCAGCAGCTTGCCCTGGTCGTACCAGTCGCGGCCCATTTCCTGGCCGCCGCGGATGTGCGCGATGGCGTAGACCACGCCACGGTCGAGCAGGCTCACCACCGGCAGGTTGAACGCCGGATCGGTGGACATGCCGTAGCTGCCGTAGGCGTACTGGTACAGCGCGGCGCTGCCGTCCTTCTTGAATCCCTTCTTGTAGACCAGCGACACCGGCACCTTGACCCCGTCGCGCGCGGTCACCCAGACGCGTTCGGTCTGGTACTTGCTGGCGTCGTAGCCGATCACCGGCTGCTGCTTGAGCAGCTTGCGCTCGCCGGTGCGGGTGTTGAGTTCGTAGGTGGTGGCCGGGGTGGTCAGCGAGGTGTAGCTGTAGCGCAGCCACGGCGTGTCCGGTTCGGCATTGATCGACAGGCCCATCGAGTACGCCGGCTCGTCGGCCTTGACGTATTCCTCCTTGCCGTCGGCGAAGTGCAGGCGGATCCGCTCCAGGCCGTCGGAGCGCTCGGCGATGGCGGTGAAGCCGTCGAACAGTTCGAAGCCGTCGATGAACACCTTTTCGTCGTAGGGCAGCCAGCTCTGCCACTGGTCGCGCGAGGTGGCGCCGTCGGGCGCGGTCATCAGCGCGTAGTTCTTGGCCTTCCAGTTGGTGCGGATCACCCAGCGGCCATCGAAGTGGTCGGCGTGGTACTCGACGTCGCGCTCGCGCGGCGCCAGCACCGTGAAGCGCTGCGGATCGGCGGCCGGCGCATAGCGCTGCTCGGAGGACACGGTGCTTTCGACGCCGATGACGATGTATTTGTCGTCGCGGGTACGGCCCACGCCCATGTAGAAGCTGTCGTCCTTCTCCTCGTACACCAGCGCGTCCTGCGCCGCCGGAGTGCCGAGCACGTGCTTCTTGACCCGCACGGTCAGCAGCGTCTCCGGGTCGTTCTCGACGTAGAACAGGGTCTTGTTGTCGTCGGCCCACACCACGTCCGGCGACACGCCGGGGATACGGTCGGCATAGACCTCGCCGGTGTCCAGGTTCTTGAAGCGCACCACGTACTGGCGACGGCCGACGTCGTCCTCGGTCCAGGCCAGGATGCGGTTGTCCTGGCTGACCGCCGCGTCGCCGACGCTGAAATAGCCCTTGCCGGCGGCCATGGCGTTGACGTCGAGCAGGATCTCCTCCGGCGCCTCCATGCTGCCCTTGCGGCGCGCCTGGATCGGGTAGTCCTTGCCGCTCTCGTAGCGGGTGTAATACCAGTAGCCGCGCTCGCGGTACGGCACGCTGCTGTCGTCCTGCTTGATGCGCCCGACGATCTCCTCGTACAGCCGGTCTTCCAGCGGCTGCAGCGGCTTCAGCACCTGATCCGCGTAGGCGTTCTCGGCGTTGAGATAGGCCAGCATCTGCGGGTTCTTGCGCGCGTCGTCGCGCAGCCAGTAGTAGGCGTCCTGGCGAACGGCGCCGAACGGAGCCTTGACCGCGTGCGGCTGCTTGGCCGGATGCGGCGGGGTGGCCGCGGCGGCGGAGGCGGAGGAAGCGAAGGAGGCGGTCATGAGCAGGACGAGGCTCGCTAGCAAGGGGCGGTGAGGCATCTAATGGGGCTCCGGCGGCGGTAACGCAACGGGACGCGCCGCCTTGGCCGGGCGGCGGCAGCGGGCGGACGCCGCGCAGTGCCGGCCGAGTCTCCCTGCAACGCTGCGCCGTGGCAAGCGTGCCGAGGCAGTGCGGCCTGTGACGCAGGGCAATCGGCGACCCGCGGCGCCGCGATGGCATCGCGGCGGGCAGCCGTGGCCAGCGACGCCGAATGGCGCCGCATCGCACCGCACACGACCGATCACCAGGAAAGCAACGCCAGATGCACGAGTGTGCACGGCCCCGACCTACGCCCGATTCGCCCAGACCCAGCGCCCATCTCGGGTCGCGCCGCCAGAGCCACCGCGCAATCTGCCGGACCTCGCCAACTGGACGCGGCTAACACGCTCGGGAACACGCTCCTCTATCATCGGCCGCATGGCTTCCCTTCCTGGCGACACCCTCAGCGCCTCGCCCGCCGCGTCCGGCTACAGCCAGCGCAGCCGCGAGATCGAACCCTTCCACGTGATGGCCTTGCTGGCCCGCGCCAACGAACTGGAACACGCCGGCCACGACGTGATCCACCTGGAAATCGGCGAGCCGGACTTCACCACCGCTGCGCCGATCGTCGCCGCCGGCCAGGCCGCGCTGGGCGCCGGCCATACCCGCTACACCGCCGCGCGCGGCCTGCCGGCCCTGCGCCAGGCGCTGGCGGACTTCTACCGGCAGCGTCACGACGTCGACCTGGATCCGGCGCGCATCCTGATCACCCCCGGCGGCTCCGGCGCGCTGCTGCTGGCCAGCGCGCTGTTGGTCGATCCCGGCCGCCACTGGCTGATGGCCGACCCCGGCTACCCGTGCAATCGCCACTTTCTGCGCTTGGTCGAAGGTGCCGCGCAGTTGGTGCCGGTCGGTCCGGACAGCCGCTACCAGCTGACCCCGGAGCTGCTGCAGCGGCACTGGAACGCGGACAGCGTCGGCGCGCTGGTGGCGTCGCCGGCCAATCCCACCGGCACCGTGCTGTCGCGCGCCGAACTGGCCGCGCTGTCGCAGACGCTGCACGCCCGCGGCGGGCACCTGGTGGTGGACGAGATCTACCACGGCCTCAGCTACGGCATCGACGCGCCCAGCGTGCTGGAAGTCGACGACGACGCCTACGTGCTCAACAGTTTCTCCAAGTACTTCGGCATGACCGGCTGGCGCCTGGGCTGGCTGGTGGCGCCGCGCGCGGCGGTGCCGTCGCTGGAGAAGCTGGCGCAGAACCTGTACATCAGCGCGCCCAGCATCGCCCAGCACGCGGCGCTGGCCTGCTTCCTGCCGGAAACGCTGCAGATCCTGGAAGCGCGCCGCGCCGAATTCGCGCAGCGCCGCGACTACCTGCTGCCGGCGCTACGCGCGCTCGGCTTCCGCATCGACGTCGAACCGGAAGGCGCGTTCTACCTGTACGCCGACGTGTCCGATTTCACCGACGATGCGCAGGCGTTCTGCGCGCACTTCCTGGAGACCGAGCACGTCGCGTTCACCCCGGGCGTGGATTTCGGCCGCCATCGCGCACGCCAGCATGTGCGCATCGCCTATACCCAGAGCCTGCCACGACTGCAGGAGGCGGTGGCGCGGATCGCGCGCGGGCTGGGGCGCTGGGCGCGCTGAGGCGACCAGCGGCGGGGGAGACGCGAGTGAAACCAGCCTTGCTCATCTATCGCGAAGCCATCGAATCCGATCTGGCTGCCATCTGCGCGCTCGGCGAGGAAGTGAACGCTGTCCACCATGACGCGTTTCCCCACATCTTCGCCGGCCCGGGCGATGCGGACCGCGACGTGGCGCACTGGAAGCGCAGCATCGGCCAGGACAATGCCACCACCATCGTCGCCGAAGCGCAGGGCGTCCTCGTCGGTTTCGTCACGGTCGGCATGGTGTCGGAATCGCACTCACTGCTGCAGCCCATGCGCTTCGGCCGGGTAGGCAGCGTGGGCATCATCCAACGCCATCGCGGCCAGAGGATCGGCCCGGCGCTGATGCAGCGTGCGCACGAGTGGGTGGCGCTGCGCGGCGGTGTCGAAATGCGCCTGAATGTCTGGGCCTTCAACACCCACGCACTGCACGTTTACGAAGAACTGGGTTATGAAGTCCGTTCGCTGACCCTGGTCAAGTCGTTGGCCGACGGGGCCTGAGCACCCGCTGCGGCGACGACCTGAGATCAGCTTGAGAACGCGGACAATGCCGGCGCGATCGTGACGCAACGCGACGCATTGCGCGCAGGCTCGACCGCTCATTGGATGGCGCGCCAGGCCAGGAGATGGTCCGCGCCCCAGCCGGGACGCGGACCACACCACTCACTTGGACAACCGCTCCCACAGGAAGCTGTACGCCAGCGCCTGCATGTGCGCCGCCTGCGCGTTGTTGGCCGCGCCGCCATGACCGCCTTCGATGTTCTCGTAGTAGGTCACGTCCTTGCCGGCGTCGATCATCTTCGCCGCCATCTTCCGCGCATGGCCCGGATGCACGCGGTCGTCGCGGGTGGAGGTCAGGAAGATCACCGGCGGATAGGTCTTCTTCGGATCGAACAGGTGATACGGCGAGAAGGTCTGGATGAACTTCCAGTCGTCGGTGTCCGGGTTGCCGTACTCGGCCATCCACGAGGCGCCGGCCAGCAGGTGGCTGTAGCGCTTCATGTCCAGCAGCGGCACCTGCACCACCACCGCGCCGAACAGCTGCGGGTACTGCATCAGCATGTTGCCGGCCATCAGCCCGCCGTTGCTGCCGCCCTGCACGCCCAGGTGCTTGGCCGAGGTGATCTTGCGCGCGACCAGGTCCTGCGCCACCGCCGCCATGTCCTCGTAGGCCTTGTGCCGGTTCTGCTTCAGCGCCGCCTGGTGCCAGCGCGGACCGTACTCGCCGCCGCCGCGGATGTTGGCCAGCGCGTACACGCCGCCCTGGTCGAGCCAGGCGCGGCCCAGGCTGCCGGAGTAGAACGGGGTCATCGAGATCTCGAAGCCGCCGTAGGCGTACAGCAGGGTCGGCGCGCTGCCGTCGGCCTTGAGCTGCTTGGGCCGGACCAGGAAGTACGGTACCTTGGTGCCGTCCTTGGACACCGCGAAGTGCTGCTCGATTTCGTCCTTGGACGCGTCGAAGAAGCTCGGCATCGCCTTCAGCGTCTCGATGCTCTTCGGCCCGCGCTGCACGTCGGCCAGCATCAGCGTGGTCGGGGTCAGGAAGTCGGTGGAGGTCAGCCACACCTGGTCGTTCTCGTCGGCATCGACCGCATCGACGCTGGTGCTGCCGAAGGCCAGGTCGCCGACCGGGAACGCTGCACGCGCCCATTCGCCCTCGCCCGGGGTCAGCACCCACAGCCGGCTCTTGACGTCGTCGAGCACGTTCAGCACCAACCGCGACTTGGTCCAGGCGAAGGACGCCAGCGAGGCGGTCTCGGTGGGCGTGAACAGCACCTGGAAGTCGCGCTTGCCGGCCATGAAATCGTCGAACCTGGTCGCCAGCAGCGCACCGGCCGGGTAGGTCGTGCCGCCCACCGTCCACGGATCGCGCAGTTCCAGGGTCAGCCACTGGCGGTGCACGCCCTTGTTGGCCGAGTTGGGCACGTCGATCTTGGTCAGGCGGCCGTCGGCGCCGCGCAGGTACATCTCGTCGTTGTAGAACGCAAGCGTGCGGCTGACGAAATCGCGCTCGTAGCCGGGCGTATCGTCGTGCATCGCGGCGATGTACATGTCGTCCGGCTTGCCCTCGTAGACCAGGGTGGCGCTGGTCATCGGGGTGCCGCGCTTCCACTGCTTGACGATGCGCGGGTAGCCGGAGCTGGTCAGCGAGCCGGGGCCGAAGTCGGTGTACAGGTAGACGGTGTCGGCATCGATCCAGCTCAGCCCGCCCTTGGCCTCGGGACGGAAGAAGCCGTCCTTGATCCACTGCTTGGTGCTCAGGTCGAACTCGCGGGTGACGTCGGCGTCGGCGCCGCCGCGCGACAGCGCGATCAGGCAGCGGCGGTACTCCGGGCGCAGGCAGTTGGCGCCATGCCACACCCAGTTCTCGCCCTCGGCCTTGTTCAGCGCGTCCAGGTCCAGCACCGTCTCCCACTTCGGCTCGGGCTTGCGGTACTCGTCCAGGGTGGTGCGGCGCCACAGGCCGCGCTCGTGGGCGCGGTCCTTCCACAGGTTGTAGTAGTACGGGCCGATCTTCTGCACGGCCGGGATCTTGGCGTCGGAATCCAGCACCTCGCGGATGCCGGCCTCGCGGGCCTTGAAGGCGGGGGTCTCGGCCAGCCGCGCCTCGGTCTTGGCGTTCTGCGCCTTGACCCAGTCCAGCGCCTTGGTGCCGGTGACGTCTTCGAGCCAGGCGTAGGGGTCTTGGGGCATCGCGGTTTCCTTGGCCGCGGCGGTGCCGGCGGCGAGCAGGCCGGCGATCAGGCAGGCGTGTGCGAGTGAGGACATGTTCGGATCCGTGGAAGGACAGCGCCGCACCGTAGCACGCAGCATCGCCGCCCTCCCCTGCCGAAGGTCAGGCCGGGCGCGCGGTCCGTAGCGCCGGCCGGCGCCGCCGCGCCTGCGCCCGCGGCCTGGCCCGCCACTGCCCCCACAGACGCCGCAGCGGCGGCAGCGGGAAACGATGCAGAGCCCACCAGGCGCTCAACGGCATGCCCAACAGCCACAGCGGCCGCCAGCCCAGCCACTCGCTGTGGCCGCGCGCGGCCGGCCATACCAGGACCAGGGCCAGCCCGGCCAGGATCGCCTGGCGCAGCAGGCGGCGCAGGCCCGGGTGCGGGACGTGGGTGCGCGGGGAGGACGGAACGATCGGCATGACGGCAGCTCCTGGAAGTCGAGGCGCGCAGGTTGCCGCCGCGACATCTCAGGGGCTGCGACGCACCATTGACATGGCGCACGCGCATACTTCACCGGCGTTCGCCCTTCGCCCCGGAATCTCCTATGCGCCTGCTCTCCCTGTTCGCTTCCGTGCTGCTGCTGGGCATGGCCGTCCCGTTGCCGACGGCCCGGGCCAAGGCGCCGGACCCGGAGCAGGAGCCTGCGCAGCCGCCGATCGACCTGCAGCGCTTCATGGGCCGCTGGTACGTGATCGCCCACATCCCGTACTTCGCCGAGCGCGGCCACGTCGCCAGCAGCGACGAGTACACCCTCAAGGAAGACGGCAAGATCGCGGTGCGCTACGAGTACCGCAACGGCTTCGACGAGCCGGTCAAGGAGCTCAACTCGCGCGCCACGGTCAAGGAAGGCACCGGCAACCGCCGCTGGACCACCTGGTTCTTCAGAATGGTGCCCACCAAGTACCGCATCCTGGAAGTGGCGCCGGACTATTCCTGGGCGCTGATCGACTATCCGGGCCGCGATCTGGCCTGGGTGTTCGCGCGCTCGCCGAACATGAGCCACAAGCAGTACCGCGAACTGGTCGACAAGCTGGACCACCAGTACGGGGTCAACATCGACAAGCTCAAGCGCGTGGCGCAGCGCCGCGACCAGGTCGGCAAGCTCGGCTTCGAAGTGCCGAACAAGCCCTGAAGCGGTTCCCTCGCAGCCGGCTGCGACGCGGACGAGCCGATCCGCATTGCGCTGGGCCGGCGCACGCCGCGCGCCCGTGTGCCGTTCGGGCCACATCAGGCCCCTTACTGCGACCATCCAACGCCGCCACGCCGCCGCACCGGGCATGGTCTGCACCGGCACCACGATCATCCTTCGCTCAGCGAAGCACCCGGCGCGGCCCGTATGATCGGGGCGCCCTCCCCCACAGACAGGTGCACCGCTTGGCCAGCGTCCTCTCCGAACCTCTCGACGAAGCACCGCGCGGCTGCGCGGACGCGACCCAGCTGCGCGGCCAGGTATTCGCGCAGAACTGCCCGTCCCGGGCCGTGCTCAGCCACGTCACCAGCCGCTGGGGCGTGCTGGTGCTGGTCGCCCTGCGCAAGGGCACCCATCGCTTCGGCGATCTGCGCCGCAGCCTGGAAGGGGTCAGCGAAAAGATGCTGTCGCAGACCCTGCAGGCGCTGGAAGCGGACGGCCTGGTGCAGCGCACCGCCTACCCGGTGGTGCCGCCGCACGTGGAGTACGACCTGACCCCGCTCGGCGAGGAAGCCGCGGCGCATGTGCACGCGCTGGTGGACTGGATCGAGCGCAACATCGGCGTGATCCTCGGCGGCGGCGCGCCACTGGATGCGGCGTAGGCGTCGACCTCCAGGCTGCGACACGCATTGGCGGTAAAGCCGCGGTCGCGGCTGGAGCCGCTCCCACGCGGGCTATCGCAGCGCGCGCGGCGACGCCTCAGTCGTCGCTGTAGTTGCTCAGCGCCAGCGACAGCAGCGCCTTGGCCTGCTCGCGCAGCGAGCGCGGCTCGACGATCTCCGCATCGGAGCCGTAGTGCAGCACGTCCATCAGCAGTTCGCGCGAGACGCTGTAGGGCACCTTCAGTTCGTAGCGGCCATCGGCCAGGAACCGGCCCTGCTGCTTGGAATGCCAGTGCTCGTCGGCGACCCAGCGCGCGGCCTTGGGGCTGAACACGATGGTGGCCCAGCCCTTGGGCGCGCCGGAGAAGATGCCGTAGCTGGCCGCCAGCTGCGAATCCAGTTCGGCGTCGGCCACGTCCTGCGCCGGCTGGTCGAGCAGGCGCGCGTGGTTGATGCGGTCCACCGCGAAGCTGCGCACCGCGTCGCGGCCATGGTCCCAGGCGTCCAGGTACCAGTTGTCGCGATAGTGGGTGATGCGCTGCGGCGACACCGTGCGCTTGGTCGATTCGTCGGTGGAGCGGGCGCGGTAGTCGAAGGACAGGCGCTTGCGCTCCAGCACCGCCGAGGCGACGGTGCGGAAACTGGCTTCGTCGAGCTTGCGGCCGCGGTGCGGGATCACCCGCACCCGCTCCACCGGCCAATGGGTCGCCCCGGCCTGGGCGGCGAGCAGGCTCTCGATGCGCTGCTGCAGCGGCGCCAGCACCGAGGACAGCACCCCGCCGCCGGTGCGCGCCAGCAATTGCTGCGAGGCCAGCAGCGCGTGCAGTTCCTCCGAACTCAGCCACAGCCCGGGCAGCTCGAACCGGTCGCTCTCACCGGACTCGTAGCGGAAGCCGGCCTCGCCGTCGCCCTCCACCGGCGCCATCAGCGCATCGCGCAGGAAGGCCAGATCGCGGTAGACGGTGGCGCGGGAGCAGCCCAGTTCGTCCTGCAGCCGCGCCACCGTCACCGGGTAGCGTGCGGACTTGAGCAGGCGGTGCAGTGCGTTGATGCGTTCGTAGCGGTCCATGGCCCCGATTATGTCTGAGTCGACGGCGGAAAACGCCTGCCTGGCGCGGCAGCCGGCTGCGCGCCCGAACCGCCGATGAAGCCGGCGTCCGGGGCCGGCCAGGGTGTCATGTGGATCCGGTATGATGAAATCGTTTCCATTTCGTTAGCCGAAGGCTGCGTCCTCATCCCCGGAGAAGCCATGTCCCGCCGTGCCACCCTCGTATCCGCCATCGCTTTGTTGCTGCTGAGCACGTCCCCGGCCTGGGCCGCCGACGTCGCCACCTCACCGACAGCCACGGACCCGGCCAGTTCGCCGTGGAGCGGATCGGGCGAACTGGGCTTCGCCTCCTCGCACGGCAACAGCACCAACGAAAGCCTCAACGGCCGGCTCAAGGGCCAATACGTGGACGGCGACTGGATCCACAGCCTGGACCTGCTCGCCCTGCACGCCAGCGCCGAGTACACCGACACCAATCCCGACGGCACCACCTCGCGCAAGCGCCAGACCACCTCCAACCGCTACACCGGCAGCGCCGGCAGCGCGCTGCAGCTTGGCGAGCACCGCCAGCTGACCGCCTCGCTGCGCTACGAGCGCGACGACTTCGCCACCTACGACCGCCTGGCGACGATCGGCATCGGCTACGGCACCCGGATCATGGACGGCGACCGCCGCAGCATCGACGTGCAGATCGGTCCCGGCGTGCGCCGCGCCCACGACGTGGTCGAGGACCGCACCGAAACCGGCCTGATCGGCCGCGGCCTGGTCGACTTCAAGTACGGCCTGACCAGCAACACCGAGCTGGGCAACACCCTGCTGGTCGAATCCGGCGCGTACAACACCTTCGCGCAGAACGACCTGGGCATCTCGGTGAGCATGAACGAGCGCCTGGCGCTGAAGGCCGGCTGGCAGGCGCGCTACAACAGCGACGTCAGCGACGACAAGAAGAAGACCGATACCTTGACCACGATGAACCTGGTCTACAAGTTCAAGTGAGCCGGGATTGGGGAGTGGGGATTCGGGATTGGGGAGAGGCGGCGCGGCGCGTCGCGACCCCGCAGGGCTGACCCGTTGATTCGCTTCTCGCAGGAACCGCTGCAGCCGCGCCCCGCCAGCACGGCACGCAATGGCGTTGGCGCGCAGGGACCAATGCACCTCACCTGCAGATACCGTCTTACCCCCTAGCAGGCAAGGC
>NZ_AQOJ01000152.1:0-1529 GCF_000364685.1 Xanthomonas sp. SHU 166 | reverse complement strand
CGGCCGTGGCGACTGCCGGTGCGGCGGCGCCGATGCCGGTGAGTTCGGCCAGGCGCTGGCGCATCAGGTCGCCGAAGGCGCCGTCGGGAATCTGCGCCAGCATCGGCCGCGCGCGTTCGGCCAGGCGCGCCTTGCCGTCGAGCGTGCCGAGGTTGATCTCGCGCGAGAGTTCGTCGAAGAAGAACTGCGACAGCGGCGTGGCCTGGACCAGGCGCGCGTCGAAGGCCGCGGCGCCTTCCTTGCGCACGATGGTGTCCGGATCCTCGCCATCGGGCAGGAACAGGAAGAACGCCTGACGCCCGTCTTTCATCCGCGGCAGCACCGATTCCAGCGCCTTCCAGCCGGCGCGGCGGCCGGCGGCGTCGCCGTCGAAGCAGAAGAACACGTCCGGCGCGTTGCGGAACAGCAGTTCGGCATGGTCCGGCGTGGTCGCGGTGCCCAGCGTCGCCACCGCCTGGGTGACGCCGAACTGGAACAGCGAGACCACGTCCATGTAGCCCTCGACCACGATCAGCCGCTCGATCTTCTGGTTGGCCTGGCGCACCTGCCACAGGCCGTACAGCTCGCGGCCCTTGTGGAACAGCGCGGTTTCCGGCGAGTTCAGGTACTTGGGGCCGTCGTCCTTGTCGAGCACGCGGCCGCCGAAGGCGATGACCCGGCCGCGGCGGTCGAAGATCGGGAACATCACCCGGTCGCGGAACTTGTCGTAGACGTGGCCGCGGTCGTTCTTGGAGAACAGCCCGGCGCGGTCGAGCAGCTTGAGCCGGCGCTCGTCGGTGCCCAGCGCGTCCTTGAGCGCGCTGTAGCCGTCCGGGGCGTAGCCGATCTGGAAGCGCGCGCGGTTTTCGGCGTCCACGCCGCGGCCGTCCAGGTAGGCGCGCGCCTTCTCGCTGCCGTCGAAATGGCGCTGGAAGAACTTGGCCGCCGCTTCCAGCGCGGAGTACAGGTCGCGATGGTCGTCGCCGGCGGCCTGGGCGGCACCGCGCTGCTGGGCGTCGCGCGGGATTTCCATGCCGGCGCGCTTGGCCAGCTCGTCGACCGCGTCGAGGAATTCGAGGCGATCGTAGTTCATCAGGAAGCTGATCGCGGTGCCGTGCGCGCCGCAGCCGAAGCAGTGGTAGAACTGCTTGGTCGGGGACACCGTGAACGAGGCCGAGCGCTCGTCGTGGAACGGGCAGCGCGCCGCGTATTCCTTGCCCTGGCGCTTCAGCGGCACGCGCGTGCCGATCACCTCGACGATGTCGGTGCGTGCGAGCAGGTCGTCGATGAATGCGTCGGGGATGCGGGCCATCCGCATAGGATGCCACGCGCGTGCGCCGTCACGCTGGCCGCGCGGCCTGCGTGTGGTTCAGCACCGTGCGGTCAGGGCGCCGGCGGTGCCTGCGCAGCGCTGCGCGGGTCGATCCCGGCCGCGACGAGCTTGCTGTGCGAGCGCAGCCGCTCGTCGATCACCGCGGTGATCAGCGCGCCGACGAAGAACACCACGGTGGCGTAGTAGATCCACACCAGCAGGATCACCAGCGCGCCCA
>NZ_AQOJ01000151.1:0-8840 GCF_000364685.1 Xanthomonas sp. SHU 166 | reverse complement strand
GGGAGCCGTAGGCGCTGCCGGGCGCGGCGGTGGCGATGTACAGGCCGATCGCGTAGCGCCCGGCCACGAACAGGCAGGCGGTGATCGCGCCGCCGATGATGGCCTGGCGCCATTCCACCCGGCGGTCGGGCAGGTAGTGATAGAGCACGGCGAAGGCCAGCACGTAGATCGCCAGGGTCGAGACGTAGCCGACCGCCGGCAGCACCGACGGCATCCGCGCGAACACCACCTGCAGCACGGTGGTCAGGATCATCGAGATCAGCAGCAGGAAGCCCAGCGCGAATACCACGCCGAAGGAGAACACGCGCTTCTTCAGCCAGGCCATGAGGCCGTCCAGGCGCTGCTTGTCGGTGCGGAAGATCAGGTTCAGCGCGTTCTGCAACTGCGCGAACACCGCGGTGGCGCCGACGAACAGCAGCAGGGTGCTCCACAGCCCGGCCAGCGAGCCCACGCTGGGCTGGTTCTTGGCGTTGTCGATCACCGTCTGCGCGACCTCGCGCGCGCCGTGTCCGGCCAGTTGCCCGATCTGCGCGATCAGCGCCTCCTGCGCCTGCGGATACAGCGAGGCGGTGAGCCACAGCAGCAGCACCAGCAGCGGCGCCAGCGACAGCAGCGCGTAGAACGACAGCGACGCCGCCTGGGTCATCACGTCGATCTCGACGAAGCGCCGCACCAGCGCGGCCGGCAGGCTTTGCTGCAGGCGGTCGAGATGTTTGTGCAGGCGATCGGACGACAGGGGCATGGACATGGGCGCGGGACCTTCGGCGCGCGGCGTCGCAACGCCGGTCCCGCACTGCGCGCAGAAGGGGGCGCGGGCTTGCCGGCGTTGTAGCAGCCCGTCGCCGAAAGGCGGGTGAAGCCCGCCGCGCGCGCTAACGCATCGGTGCGGTCAGCCGGCCAGCTGCTGCTTGACCAGCACCGAGACCTGGCCCATGTCGGCCTTGCCCGCGAGCATCGGCTTGAGCACGGCCATCAGCTTGCCCATGTCGGCCGGGCTGGCGGCGCCGGTCTGCGCCTTCGCCGCCTGGATCGCGGCGACGATCTCGGCCTCGCCCATCTTGCTCGGCAGGTAGCGCTCGATCACCACGATCTCCTCGCGCTCCACCTGGGCCAGGTCGTCGCGGCCGGCGGCCTCGTACTGGCTCACCGAGTCCTTGCGCTGCTTGACCATCTTGTCCATCACCGCGATCACCGCGGCGTCGTCCATCTCCACGCGCTCGTCCACTTCCTTCTGCTTGATCGCGGCGTTGATCAGCCGGATCACGCCCAGGCTGTGCTTGTCGCCGGACTTCATCGCGGCCTTCATGTCGTCGGTGAGCTGCTGCTTGAGGGTCATGAGGGGCTCCACAGGGAAGAGAAAAGGGGGAAGGGCATTCTAGGCAAGCGCGCTGGCGCTGGCCGTGGCCGAGGTGGCACGCGGGTGCCGAGGGACAGGGATGGGACCGATGCCCGCGCGGGGCGGAGCGCCTGGCCAAGGTGGAAGACGCACAAAAAGCCGGCGACGCTTGCGCGTGCCGGCTTCGTGGGCTTATCGTAGCGGATGCCGAAACCGGCACATCCCGCTACCGCAGGCCGCGATCCTCAGTACAGACGCTGGCGCTTGGTGACGTCGCGCGAGGTGCGACGCAGCTGGCGCTTCACCGCAGCAGCGGCCTTGCGCTTGCGTTCCTGGGTCGGCTTTTCGTAGAACTCGCGCTTGCGGGTTTCGGCCAGCACGCCGGCCTTTTCGCAGGTGCGCTTGAAGCGACGGAGCGCAAACTCGAAGGGCTCGTTCTCGCGGACTTTAACGCTGGGCATGGAATCTCCGGGACACAATGGTGACCGGGTCAGGCCCGGCGAGCCGCACATTATAGCGACAGATTTCGCGGCTGCAAGCACCCCGTTTGGCCTGCCGCCGATTCGGCCGCACAATGCACCCCATGAACGTGCTCGGCATCGAATCCAGTTGCGACGAAACCGGCGTCGCCGTCTACGACACCACTCGCTCCGGGGCGGCCGCGCTGCGTGCGCATGCGCTGTACAGCCAGATCGCCCTGCACGCCGAGTACGGCGGGGTGGTGCCGGAGTTGGCCAGCCGCGACCACGTGCGCAAGCTGCTGCCGCTGATCCGCCAGACCCTGGCCGAGGCCGGCCTGCAGGTGCGCGACCTGGACGGGGTGGCCTACACCGCCGGCCCGGGTCTGGTCGGCGCGCTGCTGGTCGGTGCCGGCGTGGCCCGGGCCCTGGCCTGGGCGCTGGAGGTGCCGGCGATCGGCGTGCACCACATGGAAGGCCACCTGCTGGCGCCGCTGATGGAGGATCCGGACCCGGGGCACGGCGCGCCGGCGCCGCCGTTCGTGGCGCTGCTGGTCTCCGGCGGCCACACCCAGTTGATCGCGGTGGAGGCCATCGGCCGCTATCGCCTGCTCGGCGAGACCCTGGACGACGCCGCCGGCGAGGCCTTCGACAAGACCGCCAAGCTGATGGGGCTGCCGTATCCGGGCGGCCCGCAACTGGCGGCGCTGGCCACGCAGGGCACCTCGGGCCGGTTCCGCTTCGCACGGCCGATGACCGACCGGCCCGGCCTGGACTTCAGTTTTTCCGGGCTCAAGACCCAGGTGCTGCTGGCCTGGCGCGACAGCGACCAGTCCGACGCGGTGCGCGCCGATATCGCCCGCGGCTTCGAGGACGCGGTGGTGGACACGCTGGCGATCAAGTGCGAGCGCGCGCTGGAGGCGGCCGGCAGCGACACCATCGTGGTCGCCGGCGGCGTCGGCGCCAATCTGCGCCTGCGCGCCAAGCTGCAGGCGATGGCGCAGGCCCGTGGCGGCCGTGCCTGCTTCCCGCGCCCGGCGCTGTGCACCGACAACGGCGCGATGATCGCCTTCGCTGGCGCCCTGCGCCTGCAGGCCGGCCTGCACGACACCGCGTCCGCGGTGCAGGTGACGCCGCGCTGGGACATGGCGGACTTGCCGCCATTGGCGGCAAGTCGGGAATCGGGAATGGAGAATCGGGAATCGTGAGCGGCTCACGCGCCGCTTTTGCCTCTGCTCTTACCATTCCCCACTCCCTATTCCCCAATCCCTGCTCCTCATGGATAAAGTCTTCATCGAAGGTTTGGAAATCGACGCGCTGATCGGCATCTACGATTGGGAGCGGCGGATCCGGCAGACGCTGCGCTTCGATCTGGAAATGGGCTTCGACAACCGCAAGCCCGCGGCCAGCGACGACATCGCCGACACGCTCAACTACAAGGCGGTGAGCAAGCGCCTGGTGGAACTGGTCGAGCAGTCCGGCTACGGGCTGGTCGAGACGCTGGCCGAGCGCTGCGCGGAAGCGGTGCTGCAAGAATTCGACGTGCAGTGGCTGCGGCTGAAGCTGAGCAAGCCGGGCGCGGTGCGCGGGGCGCAGGCGGTGGGGGTCATCATCGAGCGCAGCCGCGCATGAGTACGCAGGCATCGCTGCCGTTCGCCAGCGCCGCGTCGGCGGCGCTGCCCGGCGCGCGTTTCTTCGCCGACCTGCAGCATACCCTGGCGCCGTATCCCTGGGCCTACGACGCGATGGTGATCGTGGCGCTGCTGCTGGCGGCGTGGCTGGCCAACTGGGTGACCAAGCGGATCCTGCTGCGCGGGCTGCGGCGGGCGCTGCGCGCCACCGTGCTCAGCGACAAGGAAGTGAAGCTGAGCGTGATCCCGCGCCTGGCCAACGTGATCCCGGCGCTGGTGCTGTCGCTGGGCATCGGCGCGGTGCCGCACCTGCCGGCGGCGATGGTCAGCGTGGTGCGCAACGTCTGCGCCGCCTTCATCGTGCTGACCGTGGCGCTGGCCCTGTCGCGCGTGCTGGATCTGCTCAACCACGTCTACGAGCGGCGCCCGGACGCGCACAACAAGCCGATCAAGGGCTACATGCAGTTGCTCAAGATCGTGCTCGGCGTGGTAGCGGCGGTGCTGATGGTGTCGGTGCTGGTCGACAAGTCGCCGGTGATCCTGCTGTCGGGCGTGGGCGCGATGATGGCGGTGCTGATCCTGGTGTTCCAGGACACCCTGCTGTCGCTGGTGGCCAGCGTCACCATCAGTTCCAACGACATGGTCCGCGTCGGCGACTGGATCGAGATGCCGCAGCAGAACGCCGACGGCGACGTGATCGACATCGCGCTGCATACGGTCAAGGTCCAGAACTGGGACAAGACCATCACCACCATCCCGACCAAGAAGCTGATCAGCGACTCGTTCAAGAACTGGCGCGGGATGAGCGAGGCCGGTGGGCGCCGGATCAAGCGCGCGCTGTACCTGGACCAGCACAGCGTGCGCTTCCTCGACGCTGCCGAGATCGAGCAGATGCGGCAGTTGACCGTGCTGCGCGAGTACATCGACCGCAAGCGCGACGAACTCGGCGCCTGGAACGGGGCGCTGGCCGAACGTGGGGTAGCGCCGATCAACGGCCGCCGGATCACCAACCTCGGCACCTTCCGCGCCTACGTCGAGCACTATCTGCGCGCCAGCCCGCACGTGCGCCAGGACATGACCCTGCTGGTGCGGCAACTGGAACCCGGCGCCAACGGCCTGCCGCTGGAGCTGTACTGCTTCGCCAACGACACCCGCTGGGCGATGTACGAGCAGATCCAGGCGGACCTGTTCGATCACCTGCTGGCGATCCTGCCCAATTTCGACCTGCGCGTGTTCCAGGCCTCCAGCGACGCGATGTTCATGGACAGCGCACGGATCCGCCGCGCCCCGGACGCCGTGCCGCCGCCGGCGGCTTGACGGCTGTCACGTCTGCGGGCATGTTGCGGGACAACATGCCGGCGCCTCTCGCCGCCGGCCCGCAGCAACAAGGGGCGCGATGGACTGGAGCAAGTACCGCACGGCCACCTTCGACGAGCTGATCCAGTCCGACGGGCAGCCACGTCCGGCCGCACGCCGGGTCATCGAGTACCTGTCCAGCCTCAGTGGACGCGAATTGTCCGAACGCCAGCTCGCCGCCGACGTCGCCGCGCGGGTCATGGGCATCACCTTCACCGTCTACTCCGACGGCCGCAACGTCGACCGCACGCTGCCGTTCGACCTGATCCCGCGGGTGATCCCGCTGCACGAATGGCAGCGCACCGAGGCTGGGCTGAAGCAGCGCATGCGTGCGCTCAACCTGTTCATCGGCGACATCTACGGCGCCCAGCGCATCGTCAAGGACAAGGTGTTCCCGGCGATGCTGCTGGAGCATTCGGTGAACTTCCGCCCGCAGTGCGTGGGCATCACCCCGGCGCTGGGGGTGTGGGCGCACGTGTGCGGTTCGGACCTGGTGCGCGACGCCGACGGCACGCTCTACGCGCTGGAGGACAACCTGCGCATCCCCAGCGGCGTGTCGTACATGCTCGAGAACCGCATGGTCGCCAAGCGGGTGTTCCCGGAACTGTTCGAGACCAGCGCGATCCTGCCGGTGGACGATTACCCGGCGCAGCTCTACGACACCCTGGCGGCGCTGTCGCCGCGCCCGGGCGACCAGCCGGTGATCGCGCTGCTGACCCCGGGCATCTTCAACAGCGCCTACTTCGAGCATGCCTATCTGGCGCAGGCGATGGGCATCGAGCTGGTCGAGGGCGACGACCTGTTCGTGGCCGACGACGACTGCACCTACATGCGCACCGTGTACGGACCGCGCCGGGTCGACGTGATCTACCGCCGGGTCGACGACCTGTTCCTGGACCCGGAGGCGTTCCGTGCCGATTCGGTGCTGGGCGTGGCCGGGCTGATCCGCAGCTGGCGCGCCGGCAAGGTGGCGCTGGCCAATGCGCCGGGCGCTGGCGTGGCCGACGACAAGGTGGTGTTCGCCTACGTGCCGAAGATGATCCGTTACTACCTGGACGAGGAGCCGATCCTGCCCAACGTGCCCAGCTACCTGTGCCACGACGACAAGGACCGCCAGTACGTGCTCGAACACCTGGACGAACTGGTGGTGAAGCCGGCCAACGAGTCCGGCGGCTACGGCATGCTGATCGGCCCGCGCTCGACCACGCGCCAGCGCGAGCAGTTCCGCAAGCTGATCCTGGCCGACCCGCGCAACTACATGGCGCAGCCGACCCTGGGCCTGTCCACCGCGCCGATCGTGACCGAGGCCGGACCCGCGCCGCGGCACCTGGACCTGCGCCCGTTCATCCTGTCCCGCGAGGACGTCTACGTGACCACCGGCGGGTTGACCCGGGTGGCGATGGAGGAGGGCTCGCTGGTGGTCAATTCCTCGCAGGGCGGCGGCGCCAAGGACACCTGGGTGGTGGACCTGGACGAGGAGCTGGACTGATGCTCTCGCGCGTCGCCGACAACCTCTACTGGTTCAGCCGCTACGTGCGCCGCGCCGAGACCACCGCGCGGCTGGTCGGGGTGGGCAGCCTGCTGCAGCTGGACCTGCCGCGCTCGGTGCGTTTCGCCTGGCGGCCGATGATCGACACGGTCGGCGCCGGCGAGATCTTCGCGCTGTGGTTCCCCAACGCCGGCGACGACGTCGGCGACGCCGACGTGGTGCGCTTCCTGCTGCTGGACGAACGCAATCCGTCCTCGCTGCGCAGTTCGGTGCAGTACGCGCGCGAACTGCTGCGCAGCATCCGCGACACCCTGCCGCAGGAGATCTGGGAAGCGGTCAACGACCTGCACCTGTACATCGACGCCAACGGCGAGCGCAGCGTCGGCCGCCGTTACCGCATGGAGTTCCTGGGCCACGTGACCGACGCCTGCCTGAAGGTGTCCGGGTTGCTGACCGCCAACGTCAGCCGCGACATCGGCTTCCAGTTCCTGCGCCTGGGCACGGCGATCGAACAGGCCGACATGACCACGCGGATCATCGATGCCGGTGCCTCGGGCCTGATCACCCCGCGCAAGGCCGACGACCGCGAGGCCTACCAGGCCATGCAGTGGATGAGCGTGCTGCGCGCGCAGGCCGCCTACCAGATGTACCGCCGCCACGTGCGCCAGCGCGTCACCGGCGAGCAGGCGCTGCGCTTCCTGCTGCAGAACAACGATTTCCCGCGCAGCGTGCAGTTCTGCCTGGTCCGCGCCCAGCACATCCTGCCGACCATGCCGCCGCGGCCGCCGGTGGAGCGCGCGCTGATGCGCATCAGCGGGCTGGTGCGCAATGCCGATCCGGCCTACCTGGCCGCGCACAACCCGGCCGGGTTCATGGACGAGATCCAGACCCACCTCGGCCACCTGCACAACGCCATCGCCGAGGCCTACTTCAGCTCCTGAGCTGAGGCGGGCGGCCTGTGCGCTGCGCCAACGGCCGGCCGCGGCGATCCGGGATCCACGCCGGGCTGGGGCCGGGCCCGGCTCTCCCTCCACTCCCCCTAGGCGGCGCCCCTTCGCCGGCGTATGGTGCGCGGCGGCGGGGCCGGCCCGGTCGGTAGACAGTTTTATGAATAGGCGATTCCGGCGCCGGAACTTGCCCCATCGACTGGCCGCAGAGCTAGAATTGGCGGCTATGTAAACGTTTTCTCAAAGGACCCCATGGCTTCGGATCGTATCGAATCGCTCATCGCCCGCATGACCGTCGAGGAGAAGGTCGGCCAGCTCGGCGTCTTTGCCGACATGGTGCGCCCGTTCGCCCCCGACGTGAATCCGGAAGCCAACGTCCGCAATGCCGACGAGGTGCTGCAGCAGGTGCGCGCCGGCCGGGTCGGCTCGCTGTTCAACGGCGTCGGCGCGGAACTGGGGCGGCGCATCCAGCAGGTGGCGCTGGAGGAGAGCCGGCTGGGGATCCCGGTGATCCTGGCTGCGGACGTGATCCATGGCATGCGCACGGTGTTCCCGATCCCGCTGGGCGAGGCCGCCAGCTTCGAGCCGGAGCTGGCCGAGCGCACCGCGCGCGCCACTGCGGTCGAGGCCACCGCCGCCGGCATCCACTGGACCTACGCCCCGGCGGTGGACATCGCCCGCGATCAGCGCTGGGGCCGCGGCGCCGAGGGCGCCGGCGAGGATGTGGTGCTGGGCTGCGCCTTCGCCGCCGCGCGCGTGCGCGGCTTCCACGGGCCGGACCTGCGCGCCGACGACGCCTTGCTGGCCACGCCCAAGCACTTCGCCGCCTATGGCGCGGTCGCCGCCGGCATGGAGTACGCCAGCGTCGACATCGCCCCGCAGACCCTGCGCGACGTGCATCTGCCGCCGTTCCAGGCCGCCTTCGAGGCCGGCGCGCTGAGCGTGATGACCTCCTTCAACGACATCAACGGCGTGCCGGCCAGCGCCAACCACGAACTGCTGACCGAGATCCTGCGCGGCGAATGGAAATTCCCCGGCGTGGTGATCTCCGACTACACCGCCGACATGGAGCTGATCGCGCACGGCTATGCCGCCGACGAGCGCGACGCGACCAAGAAGGCGTTCCTGGCCGGCATGGACATGAGCATGCAGAGCGGCTTCTACGCCGCGCACCTGCCGTCGCTGGTGGAGGACGGCGAGGTGCCGATGGCGCTGCTGGATGCCTCGGTGCGCCGCGTGCTGGAACTGAAGGAGGCGATCGGCCTGCTCGACGATCCGTACCGTTCGCTGGACCCGGCGCGCGAGGCCGACCTGTCGCACATCGCCGCGCACGATGCGCTGGCGCGCGACGCGGCGCGGCGCTCGATCGTGCTGCTGAAGAACGACGGCCCGGTGCTGCCGCTGCGCAAGCAGGGCCAGAAGATCGCGCTGATCGGCCCGTTCGCGCAGGACCGCGACAACATCGAGGGCTGCTGGACCCTGTTCGGCGACAAGACCCGCTATGTGACCCTGGAAGCCGGCGTGCGCGCCGCGCTGGCCGACGCGCAGGCGCTGACCGTGGTGCCCGGCTGCGGCCTGGAAGCGCCGCTGGACGGCGGCATCGAGGCGGCGGTGGCCGCCGCG
>NZ_AQOJ01000150.1:0-419 GCF_000364685.1 Xanthomonas sp. SHU 166 | reverse complement strand
CCGCCGGGAGAGGGGTTGGGGTGAGGGTACGGGCACCGACGAAGTACAGAATCGTCTCCAGGACCGCATCAGCTTGCAGCATCACATCGTTGTTCCAGAAACGCAGTACGCGCATTCCTTGCGACTGCAGGTAACGAGTTCGCTCGGCGTCGGCCGCTTCCGAATGTTGCGAGCCATCCAGTTCAACGACAAGCTTCAAGGCCTCGCAATAGAAATCGACGACGTACGGCGGCATTGGGTGCTGCCTGCGGAACTTCAGGCCAAGCAGGCCTCCGTTTCGCAGGTGTCGCCAGAGTTTTCTTTCCGCATCGGTCATGTCACGGCGCAAACCGCGGGCGTTTCTCAATGTGGTTGTGGGCAATGGCGGCCTGAGTTCCATGACCCCACCGTACCCTCACCCCAACCCCTCTCCCGGTGGG
>NZ_AQOJ01000149.1:0-1393 GCF_000364685.1 Xanthomonas sp. SHU 166 | reverse complement strand
CACCCCAACCCCTCTCCCGGCGGGAGAGGGGCTTCAAGCAGAAGAGCCTTCGTCATGAACATCCAACCCAACGGCTACATGTCCGGCTTCGGCAACGAATTCGCCACCGAGGCGGTGACCGGCGCGTTGCCGGTCGGGCAGAACTCGCCGCAGCGCGTGGCCCACGGCCTGTACGCCGAGCAGTTGTCGGGCACCGCGTTCACCGCGCCGCGCGGCGTCAACCGGCGCAGTTGGCTATACCGCATCCGCCCGGCGGTGGTGCATGGCGGCTTCGTCGCCTACGACCGTGCCGGCGCGTTCCACAACGACTTCCAGCGCGGTCCGGTGCCGCCGGACCAGTTGCGCTGGAGCCCGTTGCCGCTGCCGGAGACGCCGGTGGACTTCGTCGATGGCCTGTACACGATGGCCGGCAACGGTTCGGCCGAAGCGCAGCACGGCGTGGCGGTGCACCTGTATGCGGCCAACGCGTCGATGCAGGGCCGGTTCTTCTACAACGCCGATGCGGAACTGCTGTTGGTCCCGCAGCTCGGGCAACTGCGCCTGTGCACCGAACTGGGCACGCTGGAAGTGGCGCCGCAGGAAATCGCGGTGATCCCGCGCGGCGTGCGCTTCCGCGTGGAACTGCCCGACGGCCCCGCGCGCGGCTACGTGTGCGAGAACTTCGGCGGCCTGCTGCGGCTGCCGGACCTGGGGCCGATCGGCGCCAATGGCCTGGCCAATCCGCGCGACTTCCTCACGCCGGTCGCCGCCTACGAGGAAGACGAGGGCGACTTCGCACTGATCGCCAAGTTCCAGGGCCATCTGTGGCGCGCGCCGATCGGGCATTCGCCGCTGGACGTGGTCGCCTGGCACGGCAACTACGCGCCGTACAAGTACGACCTGCGCCGCTTCAACACCATCGGCTCGATCAGTTTCGACCATCCCGATCCCAGCATCTTCACCGTGCTGACCGCGCCCAGCGACACGCCCGGCACCGCCAACATGGATTTCGCGATCTTCCCGCCGCGCTGGTTGGTGGCGCAGCACACCTTCCGGCCGCCGTGGTTCCACCGCAACGTGGCCAGCGAGTTCATGGGCCTGGTGCACGGCGTCTACGATGCCAAGGCCGACGGCTTCGCCCCTGGCGGCGCGTCGCTGCACAACTGCATGAGTGGGCACGGCCCGGACGCGGCCACCTTCGACAAGGCCTCGCAGGCCGACCTGTCGCGCCCGGACGTCATCGCCGACACCATGGCCTTCATGTTCGAGACCCGCGCGGTGCTGCGCCCGACCGCGCAGGCGCTGGACGCCGCGCATCGCCAGCGCGACTACCAGCAGTGCTGGCAGGGCCTGCGCCGGCACTTCCGCGCGCCCTGAGCGGGCGCCGGCGCGGTCGCGCCGCTCAGGCTGCTGC
>NZ_AQOJ01000148.1:0-8280 GCF_000364685.1 Xanthomonas sp. SHU 166 | reverse complement strand
GCGGTGCTTGCGCTGGTGGAAACCCGATCCAGCGTGTTGGCGATGCTGCTGAGGCTACCGGACACGACAGTGGACACCGACTGCAACTGCCTGACGTTCACCGCATCGTCGGGGTTTTTTCCGTCGGCGACGTTGACGATACTCGCGTAGTGGTTGTCGATGCCGTTGGTGGTGGTGGTGCCGGTGACGTTCAGGCCTTTGGTCGTGATGCTGCTGGACAACGAGGAGACCGTCGTGCTCAAGGTGCCGACGTCGCGCGTGAGCGTGCTGAGGCTCGCCAAGGACCGATTCGCCTCGGCCAGCCCCTCGTTGGCGATGTTTAACCCGGTACTCAGGGAGCCGGCCATGGTCGACAGCTGGTTGACCTCGCTCCGCATGGAGCTGGTGGAGGTCGAGAGGCTGCTGACATTGTTCGATATCCCGGTGACCTCGCTCCGCATGGAGCTGGTGGTGGTCGAGAGGCTGCTGACATCGTTCGATATCCCGGTGACCTCGCTCCGTACGGAGCTGGTGCTGCGAGTCAGCTCGCTGACCGAACTGGACAGCGAGGAGACGGTACTGTTGGTAGTGCTGAGCTGGCCGAAGTTGACCGCATCGTAGGTATTGGAACCATCGGAAACGTTGACGATTTTGTTGGTTTCACCGCGCGTCGACGACATGTCCAGCGTACCGTGGATGAAGGCGCCGTTGTAGGCTTCCACATAGCCACGGACGAACAGACCAAACTCGTTCGCGACAAGGTTCGGGGTCACTGCTCTGACGAAATCCGCGGTACGCGGGTCGGCGTGTCTCAACCCGCAAAATTGACTCTTGACTTGCGCAACGGATCCGCCGAAAGCGTCGACCTGCGTGCACGTATCGCCGTCCACAGCAAAAAAGGCACCTGGCACCAGTTGCGCCATCGCTACACCCGGAGCCAACCCGGCCGACACGGCCAATGCCAGACCCACGCTCCAATGCAATGCATATGCCGTGTCGCCACGCTCGGCCTTACCGATGGCGTCGCCGCTGCGGTCGGCCGTGGCGCGACGCCGCGCACCGCCGGCGCACGGCCCGGTCTTTCTGCGCAGATTGGTCAGTTCCGACACCGGCACCAACATGCCCAGACGGTGGTCCCATATCAGGGTGAAGATATTTTTATTCATTCGCGTGTCTCGATAGGCTTCCCGCGAGCGGGTGGAGTGTTCTGTGCATAGCGCGTTGGCGCGCACAAGAGCCCGGCAAGCGGCCGGGACGCTATGGGTGGTACCGATGTCGGCTGTGCTGCTCCTGGACTGATGAGGATGGCAACGATGACGCCGCACGCTCATGCGGCCCGTCGCAGGGCGCGGCGGCCTCGCGACCGCGACAGGCCGACGGTCGTCGCGACCACGCCGGATACCAGTGCGGCGCACGCCTGCGCCGCCTCCGGGTATCGACGCCCACTGCGTCGCGACGCACGTGACGCCGATTGCGACGCCACCCGGACTGGGAACCCGACCACCGCATCCGCCACGACGGAGCGAGCGCCATCCGCATACGGCACCGGTCAGATTCGCAGTCCGCGAGGCCCCGCCGCGGCGGGCCGCCGGACCCTGCGAGTTCAGCGCGCTAGCACATGGACCCGCTCCTGGCGTTCGCCACCGTCGTCCAGGTAATTCACCTGCAGAGGTCCTTCCGTGGTCTCCGACCACGGCAGCTCGAAGGCGACGCTGGCGCCGGCCAGCACGTAGACGGGCGCCGGCAGATTCAGTGCAGGCGCAGCGCCCGCCCTGAACATCGCCTGCTCCACCCGCGCATGGCGGCGGCCGTAATTGGTGGCTTCCAGCCAGAGCCGCCCACCCCGCCGATAGGCACTCCACGTGATCTTGGCAGTGGTGTCCGGCAAGCTGACGAACACCGGAACGGCGACGCATTGGCCGAACACCGCCACATCCGGGTCGCCGCTGCGCACGGGATCCAGCAACCGATCTACGACCAGGCGGTAGGTCAGCTCCTCACGCATGCGCAGCACGCTCTCGCGTGTCAGCACCATGGTGCTGCGTGCGTACGGCTCGATGCGGATCACGCCTGGATAGACCTGCACGGCAGCGGTAGACCGCAGCAGATCGCGTCCATCGCGCTGGTTCCAGCGGAAGATGCGCGCCTGCACGTGCAACGCGACATCGCCGAGGTTGTGCAGAACAACCAGGCAAACGCGCTCGTCGGGACGCATCTCCACATGGGTCGGCTCCACACGCAGCACCGCCGCGATAGCATCCGCGGTCTGCGTGCGTGCGGCTGGGGAGACGGCGATCGGCTGGTCGGCAGGCGCGTACGGCATGGCATTGGACTCTGTCGGGCGGCGGGGAGTGAGAGGAACGGGAGCGGTCACGGCGCAACTTCCCGGCGCGGCCTGCGCGCGCCAAGCGCATCGGACACCCATGCGGGGCTCTGCAACCACTCCGGCGCCACGTCCGGGCGCTTCAGGTGGTAGCCCTGCACGCCCCGCAGGCCCACGCTTACCGCGGCGTACAGTTCGTCGTCGTTCTCCACGCCTTCGGCCACCACGCACCGCGTGACGTGCGCACACAGCCGTCCCAGATCGCGCAGCATCAGGTACGGCGTGCGCTTCTGCGTCGGATCCTGGGTCACTAGCGATCGATCGATCTTGATCACGTCCGGGCGGCACTGGACCATGAAATCCATGGTGCTGTGACCACTGCCGAAGTTGTCGATGGCCACGCGGCAACCCAGCAGCTTGAGCGCAGCGACCAACGCCAGGGCATCGCCCGCGTGTTCCAGGATCGCGGTTTCGGCGATTTCCACGGTCAACCGCGTGGCCAGCGCGTCGTCGTCGCGCAGCCGCTCGAATATCGGCTCCCACCAGCTCCATGGCTGCAGCGACCGCACCGAAAGGTTGCAACCCAGACGCAGATGCGGATGTGCGGCCAGCAGTTCGATCGCGCACCAGAGCACGCTCTGGTCGAGGCGCCACATCAGTTGCAGCCGCTCCAGCGCTCGGATAGTGGCGGCGCACGACAGCGGCTCGCCGCCCCTGACATCGATCCGGCGCAGCAGCGCCTCGTGATACAGCACCGGCGGCTGCGCCTGTTCGTCGGTGCAGTACACCGGCTGGAACGCGAACAACAGCCGTTTGCCGCGCATATCCTCGAACAGCGCATGCGCTAGACGCATATCGGCACGGTAGCCGCGCGCCCAGTCCTTGCCAGGATGCTTGTTGGGATCTTCGCCGATGCCGTCCCCGGTGTCGGCCCGCTGCGCGCCGCAACGCCGCCAGTCGATCTCGCGCACGGCGATATTGAGATAGACCGCATCGGTTCCGTGCATCACCGGCGCCGCGCACACGGCTTGGCGACACCGTTCGATCAGGACCCTGCGCGCGCCGCTTGCCCGCAGATACAGCACGATGGAATCGCCGAAGGCGATCACGCTCACGCTGCGCAGACCGAGCCCGGAAAGGCGACGGAACGCGGACCGCACGACGTCCTGGCGGAAGCATTCGCCGTAGGCGCGGCCGATCATCGACAGATTGCAGATGCTCACCAACAGAGCGTCTTCGGCGGGAGCGGTGGTCGCCGCCAACGTCGAAGCCCCCTCCCCCCTGTTGCTGTCCATGTCCGCGTGCACTCCCTCTTCAAATGCCCTCTGCGCGATCTGGCGCACGGCGCCGAGTACCTTCATATCGCCGACCTGTTCGGTTATGGTGTCGGCGCTGCAGCGGAATGAAGGGGTCCTTTCTTTCATCATCCTTTATGGGAAGCTGCTAACTTGGTTTTGCCGGGAAAAACAGCGCTGAAATGCGGACGAGGGTTCGCGTACAAAAGGACCCTATTTGTCACCATCCAGCGCATCCCACACAAACGAACGTCGCCGGCGCATGCCGACCGGGCACCCTTCCGCGGGGGCTGCATTTTCCGGTGACGTTCCAGCAAAACCGGAGTCAGAAGAAGCAATGAAGAACATCGGCTACGCACGCGTCTCTACCGACGAACAGAACCTTTCCCTGCAGGTCCGCGACCTCGAGCGCGCCGGCTGCGACCTGATTCTCACGGACCAGGGCATTTCAGGCGCCACACGCAAACGTCCAGGCCTGGACCGCGCCCTGGAGATCCTGCAAGCGGGCGACAAGCTGGTGGTGTGGCGGCTGGACCGGCTGGGCCGTTCCTTGGTGCACATGGTGCATCTGCTCGATCACCTGGGCGAACGCCAGGTGTCGTTCCGCTCGCTCAATGAGCAGATCGACACTGGCTCCTCCAGCGGCAGACTGGTGTTCCACATGATGGCGGCGCTGGCCGAGTTCGAACGCTCGCTCATCAGCGAGCGCACTCGCGCCGGCATGGCGGCAGCGCGCGCGGAAGGCCGCAAACTCGGGCGGCTGCCGGCGCTGGACGACCGCCAGTGCGTGGAAGCATTGCGTTTGATCGACGACGAGGGGCAATCGCTGCGGAACGTGGCGGCGCGCTATCGCGTCCACCCGCGCACGCTGATCCGCGGGGTCAATAAGCTGCGCGAATCCGCTTTGGTGTAATCAGCGGCAAGGCACGCGCGCCGGCAGGCAGGCAGGCAGACCAAGGTGCATTCGCTTGCGCCGCCTACCCAGCGCGGCATCGGTGGGCGTATCCAGTCCCGCGGCGCGAGCGCACCGCGGACCGGGTGCGATTGGACGTTGGCGAGTCGCGATCGGGGCTTACATGAACTCCGATTGGGCACGCGCGATCGCGGCTTCGGGCGCCAGATCGAGACCCATCTCGCTCAGCCGGAAGGCATGCAGTGGCGCGGGCAAGCGCGGGTCGGCCCGCGCTTGCGGCAGCAGCTCGGCACGGACCCACGCGGCATGGTCGGCGAACTGGCGCCTCATGGCCTACAACGCCTGCTGCGCTTCGACGTCAACGATGCCATCGTTTACGCACAACGCAGCGATGCCGGACGCGCACGTATCCGTCTCCGCGAGCATCCTGCGCACTGCGCACACGCTTGGCCGCGATAATCCAGCATGGCCACTGCGCTGCAGGGTGTGGATGCGAGCCGGATCTGCAATCGGGGGCTGCCTGGCGCCACCTCCCGACATAGCGGCGCAACCGCTGCAGCGCCAGGATGCGGTGTTGGGGCGCAGCCCGCGCCAACTGTGGATTGCCGATGTCGGGAGACCTCAGTTGCGGTGCGTCGCTCCATGGCAGCAAATCGCACTCTTCCAGTTCGCCGCCGTCGTCGCGACGTGCGTCGGTGTCGAGCAGGATCCGCAAATGCCGGCACAACGCAGGATCGCTCACGCTCGCCAGCGCGACCGCATAGCCGGAGCGGACGCAGGCCCGGGCGGTTAGATAGCGCGTGGCGTCGTCATGACCGGGGGCGATCGCATCGGCTGCGTCGCCGACGATGCAGAAGAACCCGATTTCCTGGGGCGTGAACGCCAATTGCGCTCGCACCAGCGCCTGCGCACGGGCGTCGCTTTGCGCACGTGCGAGTGTCGCGGCTACGGCGTCGGCCGCCGGCGCGACAGGGGTAGCGAGGGCAATGGTCAAGCGCGTGCAGACAAGCAGTTCGGGAAACCTAGATTCCCACGACCCGTTGAGCGGCAATGCGTCATGCATGGTGGCGGCGCCGGCCATCATACGAACCGGGTCGACACGGTCGGCATCGGAGTATCGCCGCCGGCGCACCGCAGTTGCGGTGCCGACGTCTCCACCCGCCGGCACCGCATGGCGCCAGCCCTCAGCGGGTGGTTCTGAGCCGCTGCGTTTCGTCGTTGGATGCGGGGGCACGCGAGTGCGACGGAGAAGCGACGGCGGCAGCGACCCGGTTGCGGCCGCTGCGCTTGCCGCGGTACAGCGCCGCATCGGCGCAGCGCAGCAGCTCCTCGGTGCTGCGGCCGTGGTCCGGATAGGCGGCCACGCCGATCGACACGGTCACCGGCGGCAGCGCCTGACCCTGGTGCTGCACCTGCAGGTTCGCCACCGCGGCGCGGATCTGCTCGGCGCGGCGCTGCGCCACGTCGGCGGCGGCGCCCGGCAGGATCACCGTGAACTCCTCGCCGCCGTAGCGGCAGGCGATGTCCTCCGGCCGCACCAGCCCGGCCAGCAACTGGCCGAATGCGGCCAGCAAGGCATCGCCGCCGGCGTGGCCGAGGCGGTCGTTGAGCGCCTTGAAGTGGTCCAGGTCCAGCATCATCAGCGCCAGCGGCTGCTCACGGCGCTCGCAGCGTGCCAGTTCGCGCAACAACGACTCTTCCAGGTAGCGGCGGTTGTACAGCCCGGTCAACGGATCGCGGATCGACTGCGTGCGCAGGCGCTGGCGCAACTGCAGGTTGTGCAGCGCCATCGCCAGCTGTTCGGCCACCACCTCGACCAGGGGCAGGCGTTCGAGCAGGGCCGGATCGCGGCTGGACAGATGGATCAGCCCCAGCGGCTCGCCCTGCACCATCATCGGCACGCAGGTGCCATGGCGCGCCACGCCGGCGGCGTGCGCGCAGGCCGGCGCGGCACCGGGCCGCTGGATCTGGGTGGCGCGGCTGCGCAGGCCTTCGCAGCCGCTCAGCGACAGCGACGGCGCGCACACCGCATCCTCGCCCCAGTGCGCGACACAGACCGCCTGCTCGCCCGCCGCGTCGGTGCAGTACACGCTGCAGCCGGCGTCGCCGAGCAGGCGCTCCAGCGCCTGCCGCGCGACCTCCACCGCCTCGTCCTGCTGCACGCAGCTCTGCAGTCCGCGGCTGCAGCGGTTGAGCGTGCGCAGATCCTGTTCGGTGCGCTGCATCTGCTGCACGGTGCCCACCAGCAGCGCATTGGCATGGTGACCGCGCTGCTCGGCCTGACTGCGGCGGCCGATCTCGCGGCGCAGCAGCAGGTACAGACCCAGGGTCAGCGCACACACCGTGGGGATGCCGATCACCGCCAGCCGGCGCAGCAGGTCGGCGTTGGCGGCGGTGGAGCGGGCGCTGCTGGCCAGCGCCGCGCGCTCGCTGCGCACCAGGCTGTCGGTGTTGCGCCGGATCGCCTGCGACATCAGACGGCCCTGGCGGGCGCGCTCCGGGTCCGGCTTGCGCATGCCTGCCGCCCTGCCCTGGAAACGGGCCACGGCGAGCGCGCTGTCGCGCATGCGCGCCTCGATCTGCGCCTGGACCTCCTGCAGCCGCTGCTGCTGCGCGGGGTTGCCCTGCAGCAGCGTGGCCAGTTGCTGCAGCCGCGGCGGCAGCGCGCGCTGGCACGCCCGGAAATCGGCCAGGTGTTCGCGGCTGTCCAGCAGCAGGAAGCCGCGCAGCGAGGCATCGCAGTCGGCGAGGTTCAGCTGCAGGCCGTTGATCTCGGCAATGACCCGGTGGCTGCGCTGCACCGCGGCCGCATCGGCGAGAAAGCGCTCGCTGCCCACCAGCACGCCGCCACTGATGCCCAACAGCAGCAGCAGGGCCAGCGGCACGCCATAGCGGTTGATCGTGGTGGAGGGCATGGCGTTGGCCAATGGGAGGAGGGAAGGCCGCGCGCGCCCTGCACTGCGCTGCGCAGTCAAGCGCAGGGAGCCATGCAAGTTTCAGGCCGAACCGCGCGCCGCGTCACAGCCAGCCCTTCTGCCGGGCCAGCCGCGCCGCCTCGATGCGGTTGCCGACCCCGAGCTTGCCGATCGCCTCGGACAGGTAGTTGCGCACCGTGCCCGACGACAGCCCCAACTGCGTGGCGATGTCGCCGGCCGAGGCGCCCTCGCCGGCCAGACGCAGCACCTGGCGCTCGCGGTCGTTGAGCGGGTCGGCCTCGGACCAGGCTTCCAGCGCCAGTTCCGGGTCGATCGCACGGCCGCCGCGGTGCACCTGGCGGATCGCGTCGATCAGCCGCTGCGGCGGTGCGTCCTTGAGCAGGTAGCCGCCGACCCCGGCATCCAGAGCGCGGCGCAGGAAGCCGGGGCGGGCGAAGGTGGTGACGATGATGACGCGCACCGGCAGTTGCTGGCGCTGGATGCGCTGGGCCAGCTCCAGGCCGCTGAGGCCGGGCATCTCGATGTCGGTGACCAGCAGGTCCGGCGCATGCGCCTGCAGCGCGCGCCAGGCGGCTTCGCCGTCGGCCGCGCTGGCGACCAGGTCGAGATCCGCTTCCAGGCCCAGCAGTGCGCCCAGCGCACCGCGCACCATTGCCTGGTCCTCCGCCAGCACTAAACGAATCACGGCACCCCCCGGTCCTTGTCGGCCCATTGTAGTGCCCGGGCCGGGCCGGCGCTCAGCCGAGCGCGGCGTCCTGGTCCACCGGGGACTGCATCCGCGCCGCCGGCGCGGCGTCCGCCATCGCCGCCTCGACCCGCGGCAACGGCGCGGCG
>NZ_AQOJ01000147.1:0-25526 GCF_000364685.1 Xanthomonas sp. SHU 166 | reverse complement strand
CCGGCACACCAGGCCAGGCGCCGGCTGCCCGGCGAGGCCGCCAGCGACAATCGCACGGTCGGTACGGCCAGCCCCTGCGCCCGCGGCGACGCCAGCAGGGTCGCGACCGGCGCCGGCAGCAATTCGGTGAGCGTGGCGATATCGGCAGCGCCGGCCAGCACCTGCGCGCGCACGTCCTCGGCCAGCGTGCCGCCGGCTTCGTCGCTGTGGCAGGACAGGGCGAAGAACGCCGGATGCCCGGACTGCGCGCGCAGCGGCGCGAACTGGTGCCAGGTGCCGCCGCCGAAGCGCACGCTGAACAGGCAGTCGGCGGGCAATTCGACATGGCGCAGCGCGGCGAGGAAATGCTGCGGATCCTGCGCCAGTTGCGCCGGCGAGGCGGTGCTGAAGCGCAGCAGCGCGCCGCCGCTGCCGGTGATCGCGGTGAACATGCGATGCCCGGCATGGCAATGGAACGGATGGCCGCCGCTGCCGACCGCGAACGAGTACAGCGCGGTGGACTCGCCGTTGCCGAAATCGGTGCCGGCCAGGCGCGTCGAGGGTTCGTCCAGCGCGTCGCGGAACTGCGGATGCGCGCGCTGGCGCAGGCAGGCCTGGGCGATCAGCGGATCGCCGGCGCCGACGCCGAGCTGGGCGATCAGGACGACCTCCACCGGCAAGCCGCCGCTGTAGGAGGGCAGGCGCACCGAGGGGAATCCGGTTTGCGCGGCGGCGTGTTCGCTGAGCGGTGCGGCGGTCATCGGCGGACTCCTGTTGCCGTGGCGGAAGGGTCAGGCGGTGCGCTTGGCCTGCCTGCGCGACTCGCGCTTGAGCGGGCCGGCGCTGGGGCAGATCTCGAAGGCGAAACCGCTGAGGGTGTTGACCAGGTTGTCGGGGGTGAGCCGGTAGACCACGAACTGGCCGCGGCGCTCGCTCGCCACCAGCCCGGCCGCTTCCAGCACCGACAGATGCCGCGAGATCGCCGGCGCGCTCATCGCGAAGCGCTGCCCGATCTCGCCGGCCGTGAGTTCCTGTGCCGACAGGTAGGCCAGGATCTCGCGGCGCGGGCGCGAGGCGAGGGCTTCGAAGACGCGGTCGATGGACATCGGGGATTATCTAATTAACGAATTAGTTAATTAATCACGTGGTGTGTGTCGCTTGTCAATGGCGTCCTTGCTGGCGCCCCGTGGTTGAGCCGATTCGCGTGGTTTCCCGCAGGAGCGGCTTCAGTCGCGACACAGCCGACCGGTAACGCCGCTGTCGCGGCTGAAACCGCTCCTACGACGCGATCGATACCGCGGGTTCCTGCATGTGTGCCCTGCGCTTACGCCAGCGCTAGCCCGCCTTCGGCGGCAACCCGAGCAGTTCCGCCGGCAGCGCCGGCATCGGCGTGCGCTCGTCCAGCGCCTCGCGCTTGAGCCAGTCGACGAAGTGGCTGGCGGCCGGGCTGAGCAGGCGGTGGGTCGGATGCACGATGTAGTAGGAATAGCGCGCGGTCAGCGCCGGGCCGGGCAGACGCACCAGTTCGTAACGCTGCAGGTAGGGCTGGGCGATGTGCTTGCGTGCCAGCACCGCGCCCACGCCGTACACCGCCGCGCGCATCGCATCGGTGCTGTCGTTGAAGGTGTGCATGGGCGGCAGCGCCACGCCGCGCACGCCGGCGGCGCGGAACCAGTCGCGCCAGCCCTGCGGCGACATGTCGGTGAGCAGCGGCAGTTGCGCGATCTGCTCGGGCCGGCGCAGCGTCGCCAGTTGCGGCAGAGCCGGCGAGGCGACCGGGAACAGTTCGTCGTCCATCAGGTGGTGCGAGGTCAGGCCCGGCCAGGCGCCCTGGCCGTAGCGGATGCCCAGATCCGGGCCGCCCTCCTCGAAGCGCGAGAACGCCGCATCGGTCTGGATGTCCAGCCGCACGTGCGGATAGGCCTGGCAGAAGCGCGGCAGACGCGGCAGCAGCCAGCAGTACGAGAGCGAGCGCAGCGTGGTGAGGCGCAGCGGCGCGGTGTCGGCCTGCGGATGCAGGTTGCCGGCGACCGCGGCGATGTCGGCCAGCGCCGCGCTGGCGGCATCGGCCAGTTGCCGGCCCTCGGCGGTCAGCTTGACCCCACGCGCGTGGCGCTGGAACAGCGTGGCGCCGAGCAGGGCTTCCAGGCGCCGCACATGGTGGCTGACCGCGCTGGCGGTGAGATGCAGTTCCTCCGCGGCATGGGCGAAGTTCTGGTGGCGCGCCGCGGCGGCGAACACGCCGAGTGCGGGCAGCAGGGACGGGCGCAGTTGCATGAGCAGGCACGCGGCAGATTTGTGGCTCGCGACGATACTACGCGCTTGTCGGCCCCGTGGCGCAGGGCGATGCTGGCAGCCGAACACGACATGCGCGGCGGGCAGCGGTGATGCGGAGTCGGCGCGGATGCGCCGCCCGGCGTCCTCAGCCGGCAGCGGATGGGTGGCGTCGCACGATCGCTGCGGCGCGTGTCCGATCGACCGCGAGCCTCTTCCATGCCCACCTCCGATCCTTCCCTGCAGCCGGCCATCGCCTCCGCCGCTGCTGCCTCCGCATCCGACGGCGCGCCCGCCCGCGACTGGCGCACGCCGCTGGAACTGGGTTTCCTCGGCGTCGTCTGGGGCTGCTCGTTCCTGTTCATGCGCGTGGCCGCACCGCAGTTCGGCGCCTACGCGCTGGTGGAACTGCGCCTGGCGCTGGGCGCGGCGGTGCTGCTGCCGTTCCTGTGGCTGGCGCGGGCGCGCTTCCCGTTGCGGCGCTGGCCGACCCTGGCGGCGATCGGTCTGCTCAACTCGGCGCTGCCGTTCCTGCTGTTTGCCTGGGGCGCGCAACACGCGCCGGCGGCGATCGGCGCGATCTGCAACGCGATGACGGTGCTGTTCACCGCGTTGATCGCCTTCCTGTTCTTTGGCGAGAAGATCGGCACGCGCCGCGCGCTGGCGCTGTTGATCGGCTTCGCCGGCATCGTGGTGCTCGCCACCGGCAAGTCGGCCGGTATCAGCGTGGGCCCCGCTGCGCTGGCCGGCACCACTGCCTCCCTGCTGTACGGCATCGGCTACAGCCTGGTGAAGCAGCACATGAGCGATCTGCCGCCGGCCGCGGCGGCGGCGTCGACGCTGGGGTGCAGCGCGTTGCTGCTGGCGCCGCTGGCCTGGACGCACTGGCCGGCCGCACCGGTGCCGGCGGTGGCCTGGGCCTGCGCCGGCGGCCTGGGCGTGCTCTGCACCGGCCTGGCGTTCCTGTTGTACTACCGGCTGATCCAGCGCATCGGCCCGGCGCGCGCGTCGACGGTGACCTATCTGGTGCCGGTGTTCGGCGCGCTGCTGGCCTGGGCGATCCTCGGCGAGCCGCTGACCTGGACCATGTTGCTGGCCGGCATGCTGATCCTGGGCAGCGTCGCCTTCAGCCAGCGCGCGCGGTAGGACGCGGCGGTCTACCGCGCTTGGACTGCGCCGCGAGGCGTTGGCCCGGTAAGGAATTAGTCATCTGAAAAACGACCAGGTTGCTCTGAAAATTTTTGGTGAACCACGTAGGTTTTCCAGAAATGTCTAACACATGGGTTAAGCCGCGCCGTGAAGCGGAGTTGGCTTGGAAGAATTGTCAGGGCACAGGCCCATCGTATGCGCCACCCTCTGCCTTGCCGTTTGCTAGATCTACGCGGAATGAGTGCCATGAGCCGTCAAAGTGAAATGCCTCCCCTGTGGCTTGAGTGGATGTAACCCTGATTTTCTGGAAGCCGTCCCATGCCAAGCGGCAGGTGCTCCATTCAAAACCGGATGGACCGAGACGCGAGAAGGACAGGCCACTGGATAGGAGCAATGCTCCGCTCTCCGGAATTGGAAAGCATGCCTCGATGTAGTCGCCGACTCCGGAAGTGAACTTCTGGGTTGCTGGATCAATCAAGTAGCACTCCCCGCCAGCAATGACCACGACCTCTCGGCCATTCGGATGCATGGCAACAAAGTTGAAGCTGCCAATGCCTCGTTGGAAATTGCCTACCCACTCTTCGGGCGTGCCAGCTAGGAACTGGACAACCACTCCTTCCCGGTAAGCCGGCGAGCGGCTGTTACTGATGAGCTTAGGTAGCTCCCCATATGGTGGGAGTCCAGGAAGTACTTCAAACGCTGTCACGCTGTTCCCCTGATCTCTAACGACGTGATTTGTCTGTCCAGCGCGCCTCGACGATCTCGACAGTTGACAAGATTCTCTGCGTAAAAGCTCAAGCCTGCGTTTCGCAGCGTTCTATTGCAGTATCGAGCCGTCACTTCGGCGGCGTACGCACCGGCAGCGGCACATTGCACAGGTCGATGTGCCCGGCAGGCCGCTTGTAGAAATCGTCGCGGCGGTTGCGTCGCGCCTCGACGACCTCGCGGAAGGTGCGCGTATCGGTGCGCAGCAATTGCAGCGGGGTGCGCTCGTTCTCCGGCACGTCGCTGGCCAGGCGGATGGCGCGGATCGGGGTGCGCTGTTCGGGTTTTTCGTAGAAGCCCATCGGGTCCGGCCCGCGCGGGATCACGCTGAGCAGTTCCATGCCCTTGACCACGCGGCCGACCACGGTGATGTTGCGGTCCAGTTGCCGCGGCGATTGCCCGGTGACCACGTACAGTTCGGCGCCGATGCTGCTGTCCTCGTCGTTGTTGCGGCCGGCGCCGAGCGTGCCGTAGCAGTGCGCCAGCCAGGCGGTGCCGGCCTTGGGATCGCGCGCCACCGGAAAGCCGTCGACGAAGCCCACCTGCGGCGCCCAGCCGTCGCGGTCGGGCAGGGGCTGGAACGCCAGGCCCGCGGCCGGGCGCTGGAATTCGGCGGGCAGGTGGGTCTTGGCACTGCCCAACGACCTGGCCTTGCCCGCTTCCTCGCCATCGGGGTCGCCGAACTGCACCACGAAATTGTCCTGCGCGCGGTAGATGCTCAGGCCGTCCCAGAAGTGCTCGTGGGCCAGGGTGCGGATGTTGCCGACGTGCTGCGGCGCGAACGCCGGTGCCAGTTCGATGATCACCCGGCCGGTATCCAGTTCCAGGTACAGCGTGTTCGCCGGATCCAGCGTGCGCCAGTCGCTGGGCTTGGACGCGTCCAGGATCTGTTGCGGGCTGCGGTAGGGCACGGCCGGCGGCGGTGCCCCGGCCGACGCGGCGAAGGTGGACAGCGACAACGCGAGGGCGAGCAGGGAAGTGCGCAGCGGCATGAGGGCGGCCCGGTCGGTGAGCGCCCGATTCTCACCGAAGCGGCGGCCGCTGCCAATGTGCCGGCGGCATGGCGCGATCGCCGTGCCGCCGACAGCGCTGTCTACGACAGCGCGCGCTTCTGCGGTTCCTGTGTGTCCTGCACCGGCGCCTGGTTCGGCAGCGGCGGCAGCGCGGCCAGTTGCCTGGCGCTTTCCGCCGCCGGGATGGTGGCCGCCTGCGCGGCATCCACGTAGGCCACCCGCTTGTCGCCGGCGCCAGGGTCGCCCTGCACCGCGAACACGCGGCCGTTGTCGTTGCGCAGCACGTGATCGACCTGGGTCAGGCCGTCGCGCCTGGCCGCCAGCAGCAAGTTGCTGGCGACGTTGGCGTCGTACGGGGTGAGCTTGCGCTCGATCGCCTGCTGCATCGCCTGTTGCCGCGGGTCGGCGGCGGCAGCGGCGTGCGGCTCCGGCCCGCTGCCGGTGGCGCGTGTCGGCGCCGTCGGCGACTTCTGTTCTGGCGTTTCGGCCTTGGCGTCGATGCGTTGCAGATCGCCGCCCGGCGTGCCGCCGGCGCTGTCAGCCACGCGGAACAGGCGCTCGCTCAGGCCGTACTGGGAATTGCCCAGGTTGCGCGCCAGGCCGATCGCGAAGTCCTGCGGACTTTGCTTGGCGTACTGCGCCGCCTCGTGCGCGGTCATCGGGCTGGCCTGCGCTGCGTGCTGGTACTGCTGACGCAGCGCATCCATCTGCCGCTCGGAGAAGTGCAGGGTGAGGTCCTGGCCGGCCTTCGCCGGACCCGCGGCACCGGCCTTGCCGGCGAGCACCGAGTTGAGCAGTTGCGCCTGGTTCTCGTCGACCTTGTCGAACTTGAACTGGTAGCTGCGTTCGTCCACGCGCTCGTTGTTCGCAGCGTCGAACTGGCGGGTCATGGTCATCGGCACGTTGCCGGCGTACTGCACCTTGCCGACCACGCTGTAGCTGCCGTCGGCATAGGTGGTGCGCACGTTCTCCCCGGTGTTGCGCTGGCCACCCAGCTCGGCCTTGAACGGGCCTACCCCGAGTTGGGCGCGGGTTTCCGAACTCATCGTGAGGCTTTCGACCTTCTGTACGTCGCTGACGCCGGGTACGTTGGCGGCGAGCTTGCCGCTGGCCAGGAAGTCGCGATAGGCGGCTTGCGCCTGCGGCTCGCGCAGGTCGAAGGTGGCGGTGCGCATGGTCGCCTGGCCGAGCGCGTCCTGGCGGCCGAGCATGGCCTGGGCGATGTCGGTCTTGAATCCGACCGCCTCCAGCCGCTCCAGCGCCTGGGTCGGGCCGACCGCCACGCGCACGCTGTGCTCGTCCACGCGCTGCACGGCGTAGCTCATGCCGGCCGCATCGGTGCGCTCGCTGGAGGTGGCCAAGCCGCGAAACGTCGCCTCCATCGAGGTCTTGGCGAAGGCCTGGCCATCGAGCTTGACGCTGCCGTCCACCGGGATGGTCTGCGGGTCGAATGGATTCACCTGGGCAGCGGCTTCGGCCTTGGCCTCGCCGGGCAGGCGCACCTCGTAGCGGCCGCGCTCGCCGACCGCCTGGGTCAGGCTGCCGTCGACGGCCAGGCGCCCGGCCTTGAATGCGCCCTCGATGCGATGGCCCTGGGTGAACTCCATCTCCACGTTGAACACGGTCTTGCCGTCTTCCTGTTTGCTGCCGGCGCCGACCTTGCCGGTCTGCACCAAGGCGTACTCCAGTGGGCCACGCCTGGCTTCGGTGACCGTACGGCTGTACTCGAGCGAGCCTGCGCCAGCGTTCGGATCCCGCTTGATCGGGCCAGCGGAGTATTGGTTGCCGGAACTGGCGAAGCTCGGGTCGGTGGCCTGGCCGGGTTGCTGTTCGGTGGGGGACGGGCTCATGCGATACCTCCTGGAATGCATGTGGAACGGAACCGTCACGAGTGTAGGGCGCGCGACGTTGTCGAAACGTTTGCCGCGGCAATCGCGGCGCCTGGGCGGCGTGCATGACCAATGGCACGATCACTATGTCGAACTCGGTACTAGTATCTAGCTCAACCTAGCGAGGGCGTCATGGTCGAGCCGGATGCACAGCTGAAGAAATTCCAGAAGGAGCTGAGCGCCGGCACCGTGTCGCTGGCCCTGCTGGCGGTGCTGGCCGCCGCCGAGGCGCCGCTGTACGGCTACCTGATCGCCAAGCGCCTGGAACAGGTGGGCGAGGGCGTGCTCAGCGGCAAGCAGAGCGCGCTGTATCCGGTGCTGCGCAACCTGGAGGCGGCCGGCCTGCTGTCCAGCCATGTCGAGCCGTCGGTGGCGGGGCCGCCACGGCGTTACTACCGCATCACCGCGGCGGGTCTTACCACGCTGCGGCAATGGGCCGCGGCGTGGCGCGCCACCCGCGATTCCGTCGATTCCGTGCTGAAGGGGATTTCAGAATGAGCAGCGCACACACCGCACCGCGGCCCTTGCCGACCACCATTCCCGACTACCTGGCGCAACTGCGTGCGGCATTGGGCGGCGCCGACCCCGCGCTGATCCAGGACGCGCTGTACGACGCGGAGGAATACCTGCGTTCGGAGCTGGCCGAGCAGCCGGGCAAGAGCGAGGCCGAGGTCATCGCCGGCGTCGCCGGCAGCTACGGCGCACCGGAGGAAGTGGCCGAGATCTACCGCGATACCGAGGTCACGGTCAGCCGCGCGCTGAAGCCGCCGGCGCCGCCCAAGCGCAAGTCGCTGGCCGGGCGCTTCTTCGGCGTGATCGCCGACCCGCGCGCCTACGGCAGCCTGTTCTACATGCTGCTGTCGCTGGTCACCGGCATCTTCTACTTCACCTGGCTGGTGACCGGCGTCAGCGTGTCGGCGGGCTTGCTGATCCTGATCGTCGGGGTGCCGCTGCTGGTGCTGTTCTTCGGGTCGGTGCGGCTGCTGTCGCTGGTGGAGGGGCGCGTGGTGGAAGTCCTGCTGGGCGAGCGCATGCCGCGGCGGCCGCTGTACAGCGCACCGCAACAGCCGTGGCTGCAGCGCATCGGGCAGATGTTCACCGATGCGCGCACCTGGACCACGATGCTGTACTTCCTGCTGATGCTGCCGCTGGGGATCTTCTACTTCACGGTATTCGCGGCCTTGCTGAGTACGTCGCTGCTGATGCTGCTGGCGCCTGCCGCGCTGTTTGCCCCGGACGTCGCGGATCTGACCGTTCATGTCGGTCCGCTGCACTGGATCGGCAGCGAGGCGTGGCTGCCGTTGCTGCTGGCCAGCGTGCTGGGCGCAGCGCTGTTCTGCGTCACCCTGCACCTGTCGCGCGGCTTCGGCAAGGCGCATGGCCTGCTGGCCAAACACCTGCTGGTGCGCAGCGCAGCGCCCTGATGTCCTGATGCACGATCGCCCGCGGCGGAGTTACCGCGGGCGAGACGCCGCTCAGCCCGACTTGCGGCTGCCGCGGCGCTTGAGCGGGGTGACGTTGCCGGCCGCCGGCGCGCGGCTGGCGCCGGCATTGGCGGCGATGAAGCTGCGCACCTGCGGATACACGATGTCGCGCCAGCGACGGCCGCTGAAGATGCCGTAATGGCCGGCGCCTTGCACTTCCAGGTGCTGGCGGCGCGCCGCGGGAATGCCGGTGCACAGGTCCTGCGCGGCGGCGGTCTGGCCCAGGCCGGAGATGTCGTCCAGTTCGCCTTCGATGCTGAGCAGCGCGGTGTCGCGGATCGCGGCCGGGTCGACGCGTTCGCCGTCGATCACCCATTCGCCGCGCGGCAGCAGGAACTCCTGGAACACCACGCGGATGGTGTCCAGGTAGTAGGTGGCCGGCATGTCCAGCACCGCGTTGTACTCGTCGTAGAAACGGCGGTGCGCCTCGGCGTCCTGCAGGTCGCCCTTGACCAGGTTGGCGTAGAAATCCCAGTGCGACATGAAATGCCGGCTCGGGTTCATCGCCAGGAAACCGATGTGCTGCAGGAAGCCCGGGTAGACGGCGCGACCGTGGCCGGGGTAGGCCGGCGGCACGGTATGGATGACGTTGTGCTCGAACCAGGACAGCGGATTGCGCGTGGCCAGGTTGTTGACTTCGGTGGGGCTGCGGCGCGCGTCGATCGGCCCGCCCATCATCACCAGCGAGCGCGGCGTGGTCTCGCCGCGTCCGGCCATCAGCGACACCGCGGCCAGCACCGGCACGGTCGGCTGGCACACGCTCATCACGTGCAGCGATTCGGCGCCGATGTGGCGGATGAAGTCCTGCACGTAGCGCACGTAGTCGTCCAGGCCGAAGTCGCCTTCGGACTGCGGCACCATGCGCGCGTCGATCCAGTCGGTGACGTAGACCTTGTGGTCGCGCAGCAGGGTGCGCACGGTGTCGCGCAGCAGCGTGGCATGGTGGCCGGACAGCGGCGCCACCACCAGCACGGCCGGCTGCTTCTTGAGTCCGTCCACGACCTTGGCGTCGTCGCTGAAGCGCTTGAAGCGCAGCAGGCGGCAGAACGGCTTGCGCAGCACTTCCTGCTCGACGATCGGCAGGGCGTGGCCGTCGACCTCGACATGGTCCAGCGCCCAGGCCGGCTTCTCGTAGTCCTTGCCCAGGCGGTGCATCAACTCGTTGCTCGCGGCCAGGCGCTCGGCGCCGGGCAGCGTCGACCACAGGCTGTTGGGGTCGGAGAAGATCTTGGCGTTGGCTTCGGCCTGGTGCACCCAGGGGGCGAGCAGGTTACGGGTCAGTTCGTGCCACTGGTAGAGCATGCCGGTGTTTCCATCCTGAGCGTATGCTGCCGTGCAGCATAACGCATCCGCGCGGTTTGCACCTTAATGGGGCACCAGACCAATCGTCTCCAGGGCCGCCGCATCCCCCGCCAGCGCTGGCGCCAGCCAGCAATGACTGCCGACCGGGCGCAGCCCGAGCGCACCGAACTGGCGCCGGTACCAGCGCGCCGCGCGGGGCTGGAAGCCGGCGTGGTCGCCGTCGAAATCGTCCTCGGCAGCGAAGGTCTCCAGGAACGCCACGCCGCCGCACAGCTCCACCAAGCCGGGCAGGCCCTGGCGCAGTTCGCGGCTGGGCACGTAGTGCAGCACGTCCGAGCACACCAGCAGGTCCACCGGCGCGCACGGCCGCAGCCAGGCGAAATCGCCGAAGCGCGCCGGGTGCAGGTTGCGGTGGCGGCCGTAGCGGGCGACCGCGTAGTCGCTGCTGTCGAAGCCGAGATAGCGCAGCTTCGGCCGAAGCTTGAGCAGCGGCGCGCGCCAGGCGCCTTCGCCGCAGCCGATGTCGAGCACGCTGCGGATCGGCCGTTCCAGGTAGTACTCGGCCTGGGCCACGGCGAGCGCGACCTTGCGCGCCAGGCGCGCGGCATCGCCGATGCCGTCGCGGCGATACCAGCGCTGGAAGTAGTCGGCGTCGTACTGTTTGTCCATGCGGGCGTGTGGTCCGTGCGGGCGCCGGACGAATCGGCGAAAATGGCCGCACATCCTACGCCAGCGACACGGAGCCAGCGCATGCAACTCTATCTGTGGATCAAGTCCCTGCATCTGCTGTTCGTGATCGCATGGATGGCGGCGGTGTTCTACCTGCCGCGGATCCTGGTCAACGTCGCCGAGAGCGCGGGCCAGCCGCAGGTGCAGGAGCGCCTGGCGCTGATGGGCCGGCGCCTGTACCGCTTCGGCCACATGATGTTCGGTCTGGCGCTGCTGTTGGGGCTGACCCTGTGGCTGGGCTACAAGGTGCTGCCGGACTTCCCGACCATGGTCGCGCCCGGCCACAGCGGCTGGCTGCACGCCAAGCTCGGCCTGGTCGCGCTGATGCTGGCCTACTACATCTTCACCGGCCGCTGGCTCAAGCGCGTCGGCCAGGCCGGCGCGCTGCCGTCCTCGCGCGCGCTGCGCCTGTTCAACGAGCTGCCGGTGCTGGCGCTGCTGGTGGTGATCTGGTTGGTGCTGGCCAAGCCGTTTTGAGCGGGGATTGGGGATTTGGGATTGGGGATTCGAAAGTCCCCGTTTCCGACCCTTTCCGGGTTTGCGCCAGCAGCTAGGCGTTGCGGCTGTCGAGTTGCTTCAGTTCGCTGCGGGCCAGGTCGATCCACTGGCGTTGGTCGCGCTGGTAGTAGCGCGGGGCCAGGCTGGAGCGCTTCAGCACTTCGTTGAACACTTCGCCGGCGCGCTGCGGCTGGCCCGCGCGCTGAAGCAGTTGCGCGTAGCGCACGCGCGCTTCTTCGCCGGGGTAGTCGTCGGCGAGCGCGGCGTATTCCTCCAGCGCCGCGTCGGTCTGGCCCAGCGCCTCGGTGGCGCGCGCGTAGAGCAGGTGGCCGTCTTGCGAGCGGAACTGCGGGTTGGCGGCGATCAGCCGGTCCAGCGTGGCTTTCACCGCGGCCGGCTGGTCCAGGCCGAACTGCGCCTTGGCCAGTCCGAGCAGTAGTCCGGGGTCGTCGCGGTGGATGCCGCGCAAGCCGCTCTCGAACACCTCGGCCGCCTGCGCGTACTCGCCGTTATCCAGGTGCACCTCGGCCAGTTGCCGGCGGTTGTCCACGGTGTCGGCCAGTTCCAGGCGATTGCCGGCGGTGCGCTTGTCGCGGTTCGGATCGAGCGTGGCACCGACCTTGCGCAGATGGCGGCGCGCGCGCGGATCGTTGCGCCACTCCGGCAGCAGTTCGGCGATCACGTAGATCAGGATCCCCAGATACGAAAAGATCAGCAGGATGAAGATCCAATACAGCGGGCGGCCGCTGCGCACCACGTGCACGCAGCAGGCCAACTGCAAGGCCAGCGACAGCAGGACGATGGGATTCATGGACAACGCTTCCTTGTGTCGCGATCAGGCCGCTTCGTACGCCCCGTAGCTGCGCAGACGCGCGTAGCGCTTCTCCAGCAACTGCTCGATCGGCAGCTGTTCCAGGGCGTCCAGTTCGTTGAGCAGGACCGCCTTCAGGCGCTTGGCCATCTGCGTGGGGTTGCGGTGGGCGCCGCCGATCGGTTCGCGGATCACCTTGTCGACCAGGCCCAGCGCGGACAGGCGCTTGGCGGTCAGGCCGAGTTGCTCGGCGGCGTCCTTGGCCTTGGAGGCGTCCTTCCACAGGATCGAGGCGCAGCCTTCCGGCGAGATCACCGAATAAGTGCCGTATTCCAGCATCAGGGTGCGGTCGCCCACGCCGATCGCCAGCGCGCCGCCGGAGCCGCCTTCGCCGATCACGGTGCAGATCACCGGCACCTTCAGCTCGGCCATCTCCAGCAGGTTGCGCGCGATCGCTTCGCTCTGGCCGCGCTCCTCGGCGCCGATGCCGGGGTAGGCGCCGGGGGTGTCGATGAAGGTCAGCAGCGGCAGCTTGAAGCGCTCGGCCAGCTTCATCAGGCGCAGCGCCTTGCGGTAGCCCTCCGGGCGCGGCATGCCGAAATTGCGCGCGATCTTGCTCTTGGTGTCGCGGCCCTTCTGGTGGCCGATGATCACCACCGCGCGGCCGTCGATGCGGCCGAGGCCGCCGACGATGGCCTTGTCGTCGGCGAACGCGCGGTCGCCGGCCAGTTCCTGGAACTCGTCGCAGAACACGTTGATGTAGTCCAGCGTGTACGGGCGCTGCGGATGCCGCGCCAACTGCGAGATCTGCCACGAGGACAGGTCGCGGAAGATCTGCGCGGTGCGCACCCGCAGCTTGTCTTCCAGCGCGCTGACCTCGGCATCGACGTTGACCGCCGGGCCGGTGCTGGCGTTGCGCAGTTCCTGGATCTTGGCTTCCAGATCGGCGATGGGTTGCTCGAAGTCGAGGTAGTTCGGGTTCATTGGAAGCCGTCGGATGGATCAAAGGTGGGGAAGCTTAGCCGAATGTACGGCAACTGCCCGTACGCTGCGGTGTGGAAAGGCCGGCGGGGCGCGGCTGGCCGGCGGCGGCGGCGGCTCAGGGAACGACCAGCGCACTGCGCCCGGTCAGCTCGCCGAAGGCGTGCACGAAGGTGTTGCATGCCTCGTTGGCCGAGGGCGGCAGCGAGGCGCCCAGCGTCGCGGTGGCGGTGGTGAACGCCATCTGCGCCTGGAAGGCTTCCTTGCGCAGGGCACGCTGCGCGTCGGCGCTGGTCGCGCGTAGGTGGCGCGCGTAGAGCGCGCGCAGCGGGCCGGCATGGGCCTCGTAGGCCGGGTCCAGCGGCGGCAACGTCGCCGGGGCCTTCTCCAGCGCGAAGCGCGGCGTCACGTAACGGCCCGGCCGCGCGCGCTCAAACGCGCCGGGCTGGCCCATGCCGGTCTCGACGTAGGCGATGAAGTCCGGCGCAGTGAAGATCTTGCGGTCGATCTTGCCGCCGCTGGCATCGACATGCGCGACGACCTGCTCGTCCGGGAACGGCTCGCGCACGCCGAAGGTCCAGTCCTTGTCGATGAACAGGTCGTGGGTCTGTTTGAACGGGCCTTCGAAGGTAACGCCGTTCAGTTCGATCCGCGCGTTGATCGAACCGAAGTTCTTCGCCTTGTCCGGGCCGGTGAGGTAGATCGCGTTCGCGGTCACGTACTCGCTCAGGGTCGGATTGATCAGTCCGCCCCTGGTATCGGCGTAGACGATGAAGCGCACATCGCCCAGGCGTTCGCTGCGCAGGTGGTGCTCGCCGGCCGCCAACGTCACCGGCTGCGCCTGCTGCGCCGGCACCTGCAGGGTCTTGCCGTCGAGCGTGATCGACAGCGGCGCGGTGGTGGGGTTGTCGATCTGGAAGTCGACCTTGGACGAGGAGCACGCCGCCAGCGCGAGCGCGGCAGCGAACGGGAACAGCACGGTCTTCATCGCGGCATCCTTCCTTCGGCCATGTGCAACGGGCGCGCCGCGCTGCGCGCCAGGCTCAGTTCGCCCATGGCGGGTTGTATTTGACCTTCACCGCGCGCACCGCCGGGTCGCCGCGCAGGGCGTCCAGCAGCTGCGGGTCCACGCGCACCGAATGGCTGCCGTTGAGGTCGAGCATGCCGGCGATGCCGCCCTGCGCCGACTGCAGCAGCAGGTCCAGGCGCAGGGGGGTCTTGCCCGGGCGGTGGCGGGCGAGCAGGCCGTCGATGCGCGGCCAGGCGCTGCGCTGGCGCAGGTCCAGGCGCAGCGACAGGCGCTGCGCGTGGTGCGTGCAGATCTGCTCGTAGTCCCAGCACTGGCGGATGCGCATCGCGTAGCCGCCGTTGAATTCGTCCTCGCGCACGCCGCCCTTGACGATGAGGATGCGGTCGCGGGTCAGCAGGTGGCCGAACTCGGCGATGGCGTCGGAGAACGCGCTGCACTCGATGCGGCCGCGGCCGTCCTCCAGTTGCACGAACACCTGGCTGTCGCCCTTGCGGCGCACGCCGACCACCTGGCCGGCGAGGATCGCGCTGACCTCCGGGCGCCAGGCGCGCTTCTCGCTGTCGCCACCGCCGCGGCCGCCGCCGGATTGCGCGCAGATCTTCTCCAGCGCGCTCAGGTCGCAGCCGACCAGTTCGCGCACTTCGTCGCGGTACGGATCGAACGGATGGCCGCTGAGGTAGAAGCCCAGCGTTTCGCGCTCGCCGGCCAGCAACTGGCCCAGCGGCCATTCCTTGCTTTCCGGCAGGTCCAGGCGCAGCGCCGGGGCGCTGGTGTCCGCGCCGCCGAACAGCGAGTTCTGTCCGGAGGCGCGCTCGCGCGCCATCTGCTCGGTGGCCTTCATCACCTCCGGCAACTGCAGCATCAGCGTGGCGCGGTTGGCGCCCAGCCCGTCCATCGCGCCGGCGTTGATCATCGCCTCGAGGGTGCGCTTGTTGAGCTTGGCCGATTCCACGCGGGTGCAGAAATCCAGCAGCGAGGCGTACTCGCCGCCGCGCTCGCGCTCGGCCACGATCGCCTCGCAGGCGCCGCGGCCCACGCCCTTGATCGCGCCCAGGCCGTACTGGATGGTGTCCGGGGTGGCCGCCTCGAACATGTAGGCCGAGGCGTTGATGCGCGGCGGCAGCACGGTCAGGCCGAGGTTGCGCACCTCGTCGAGGAAGCCGACCACCTTGTCGGTGTTGTCCATGTCCGAGGACAGCGTGGCCGCCATGAACTCGGCCGGGTAATGGCGTTTCAGCCACGCGGTCTGGTAGCTGACCAGCGCGTAGGCGGCGGCGTGCGACTTGTTGAAGCCGTAGCCGGCGAACTTCTCCATCAGGTCGAAGATTTCGTCGGCCTTGGCCTCGCCGACACCGCCCTTGGCCGCACCCTCGCGGAAGATCTCGCGGTGCTTGGCCATTTCCGCCGGCACCTTCTTGCCCATCGCACGGCGCAGCAGGTCGGCGCCGCCCAGCGAGTAGCCGCCGACGATCTGCGCCATCTGCATCACCTGCTCCTGGTACACCATGATGCCGTAGGTGTCCTTCAGGATCGCTTCGGTGCGCGGATCGGGATAGACGATCTCCTCCTGGCCGTGCTTGCGCGCGTTGAACGAGGGGATCAGGTCCATCGGACCGGGGCGGTACAGCGACACCAGCGCGATCAGGTCCTCGAAGCGGTCGGGGCGGGCGTCCTTCAGCAGCCGGCGCATGCCCGAGGATTCGAACTGGAACACCGCACCGGTGTTGCCCGAGGCGAAGATGCCCTTGTAGGTCGGCGCGTCGTCGAGCGGGATCGCGGCGATCTCCACCGGCGGGATGCCGGCGCGCGCGTGGCGCACGTTGATCGCCTTCACCGCCCAGTCGATGATGGTCAGGGTGCGCAGGCCGAGGAAGTCGAACTTGACCAGGCCGACCTGCTCGACATCGTCCTTGTCGAACTGGGTGACCGGGTTCTTGCCGAAATTGTCGACGTCGTGTTCGGCGAACAGCGGGCAGAAGTCGGACAGCGGCGTTGGCGCGATCACCACGCCGCCGGCGTGCTTGCCGGCGTTGCGGGTCAGGTCCTCGAGCTGCCGCGCCAGGTCCATCAGGTCGCGGACGTCGTCCTCGGCCTGGTAGCGCTGGATCAGCTCCGGCGAGGCCATCTCGCTGTCCTTGCCTTCGCCCATCGCATCCTTCAGCGTGATGCCGAGGATGTTGGGGATCAGCTTGGCGACGCCGTCGACCAGGCCGTACGGGAAGCCGAGCACGCGGCCGCAGTCGCGCACCACCGCCTTGGCCGCCATGGTGCCGTAGGTGATGATCTGGCTGACCCGGTCGCGGCCGTACTTGCGCGCCACGTAGTCGATCACCTCGTCGCGGCGATCCATGCAGAAGTCGATGTCGAAGTCGGGCATCGACACGCGTTCCGGGTTGAGGAAGCGCTCGAACAGCAGGTTGTACGGCAGCGGATCCAGGTCGGTGATCTGCAGCGCCCACGCCACCAGCGAACCTGCACCGGAACCGCGGCCCGGGCCGATCGGGATGCCCTGGTTCTTGCCCCACTGGATGAAGTCGGCCACGATCAGGAAGTAGCCGGGGAAACCCATCTTGATGATGGTGTCCAGCTCGAACTCGAGCCGGTCCACGTAGTCCTGGCGGGTCTTGCCGGGCGCCAGCGGGTTCTTCTCCAGGCGCGCGGCCAGGCCGTCGCGCGACTGGCTGCGGATCCAGCTGTCCAGCGTCTCGTCGTCGGGCACCGGGTAGGCGGGCAGGAAGTAGGTGCCCAGCTGCATCTCGATGTTGCAGCGTTGCGCCAGCGCCAGGGTGTTGTCGATCGCGTCGGGGATGTCGGCGAACAGCGCGGCCATCTCCTCGGCCGACTTCAGGTACTGCTGGTCGCTGTAGTCGCGCGGGCGCTTGGGATCGTCGAGCACGCGGCCGGAGGAGATGCACACGCGCGCCTCGTGCGCGGCGAAGTCGCTGGCGTACAGGAAGCGCACGTCGTTGCTGGCGATCACCGGCAGGCCGCGGGTGCCGGCGGCGTGCAGGGCGAACTGGTTGAACGCCTCCTCGCCGTCGCGGCCGGTGCGGGTCAGTTCCAGGTGCAGGCCGTCGCCGAAGATGCGCTGCCAGTCGGCCAGTTGCTGCTCGGCCAGATCGTGGCGGCCTTCGCTGGCCAGGCGCCCGGCCAGGCTCTCGCGGCCGGCCAGGGCGAACAGGTTGTCGCTGCCGGTCTGCAGCCATTCCGGGCGCAGCGCCACGCCGCCTTCGCTGCGGTGGCCTTCCAGCCAGGCACGGGTCAGCAGCCGCGACAGGCTCAGGTAGCCGTCGCGATTGCGGCACAGCACGGTCAGCCGCCACGGCGCCTGGGTGCCGTCGGCGATCAGCAGGTCGGCGCCGGCGATCGGCTTGATGCCCACGCCCTCGGCGGCCTTGTAGAACTTGACCAGCGCGAACAGGTTGTTGAGGTCGGTGACCGCCAGCGCGGGCAGGTCCAGCTCCACCGCGCGGCTGAGCAGGTTGGCCTGCTTGGCTTTCTTCGGGTCAGCCTGATCCGGTTTCTCGGGCACACGGATGGTCGAATCCGCCAGCGAGAACTCGGTGTGGATGTGCAGATGGGCGAAGCGGGAAGTGGACATGCGGAACCAGAGCGATGCCCGGGCAGGGTAGCGGCGGGGGGCGAGCCGGGCAAGGCTTGACAGCGAGGGGCGGGGATTCGGGAGTGGGGATTGGGGATTCGTTTGCGGTCTCATTGCGCGTTGAGTGCGCGCGATGCCGGCCCGACCCAGTCGAACGTCCTACGCGAGTTGCAGCGACTCCAGCGAATCCCCAATCTCCACGGCCGGCTCCCGGCCCGCCAGGGCCATCCTGACGGGCGCGAAGCTGCGCCGGTGGTGGATGCAGGGGCCGTGCGCGGCCAGTGCGGCCAGGTGCGCCGGGGTGGCGTAGCCCTTGTGCAGGTCGAAGCCGTAGTGCGGGTGTTCGTCGTGCAGGCGCTGCATGATCCGGTCGCGGGTGACCTTGGCCACGATCGAGGCGGCCATGATCGCGCGGTCGCGGGCATCGCCGCCGACCAGCGCCTCGGCGGCGCAGGGCAGACCCTTGGGCACGCGGTTGCCGTCGATGCGGGCGAAGCCGGCCACGTGGGACACGCCCTCGACCGCGCGGCGCATGCCCAGCATGGTCGCCTGGTAGATGTTCAGCCGGTCGATCTCCTCGGCCTCGATCAGCACCACCTGCCAGGCCAGCGCGCGCTCGACGATGCGCGCATACAGCGTCTCGCGGCGCGCCGCGGTCAGCTGCTTGGAATCGTCCAGCCCGTTGATGCGGGTGCGCGCCGGATCGAACACCACCGCCGCCACCGCCACCGGCCCGGCCAGGGGACCGCGGCCGGCTTCGTCGACGCCGGCATAGAGCCGGGAATCGGGAGTGGGGAATGGGGAATGGGACAAAAGCGACTGCTGCGGCGACGGCGGGGGAAGGAAGCGCGTCATGCCGTTGCTCCTGTCGATTCCCGATTCCCGATTCCCGATTCCCGGCCCTCCAGCAATTCGAGCACCGCATCGGCCGCGCGCGCCGAGGCGTCCTGGCGCAGCAGCAGGTGCAGGCGTTCGTACTCGGGCTGCAGCGCCGCCACCGCCTGCGGGTTGCGCAGCCAGTGCAGCAGCGCGGCGGCCAGGGCGTCGGGGGTGCAGGCGTCCTGCATCAGCTCCGGCGCCAGGTCGCGGCCGGCGAGGATGTTGGGCAGGGCGTAGCGGTCCACCTTCAGCAGGCCCAGCGCCTTGACGATGCGGTAGGTGAGCGGGGCGACCTTGTAGCCGACCACCATCGGCCGCTTCACCAGCATGGCTTCCAGGGTCGCAGTGCCGGAGGCCAGCAGCACCGCATCGGCGGCGAGCAGCGCGGTGCGCGCGTGGCCGTCCAGCACCTGGGTGGCGGCCGCCGGCAAGGCCGAGCGCGCGAGTTGTTCTTCGATCAGCGCCTTGCACGCGGCATTGGCGGCCGGCACCAGCACGCGCGCGTCCGGAAGCTGCTGCAGCACCTGCGCGGCGGCGGCGAAGAAGGTGTCGCCGAGCTTGCCGATCTCGCCCAGGCGGCTGCCCGGCAACACCGCCAGCACCGGCACGTCGGCGGCCACGCCCAGGGACGCACGCGCCGCGCCGCGGTCTTCGTGCAGCGCGATCGCATCGGCCATGGGGTGGCCGACGAAGCGCGCGTCCACGCCGTGCTTGGCGTAGATCGGCGGCTCCATCGGGAACAGGCACAGCACCCGGTCGGCGCTGGCGCCGATCTTGGCCGCGCGCTGCTCGCGCCAGGCCCATACCGATGGACTGACGTAATGCACGGTGCGCAGCCCGCGCTGCTTCAGCCAGCGCTCCACGCCCAGGTTGAAGTCGGGCGCGTCGATGCCGACGAACACGTCCGGTTGCCAGGCCAGCAGCCGCTCGCGCAGCGCGCGGCGTAGCTTCAGCAGGCGCGGCAGGTGCCGCAGCACTTCCAGCAGACCCATCACTGCCAGCTCGCTGGCGTCGAACCAGGTCTGGCACCCGGCCTGGCGCATCGCCTCGCCACCGACCCCGGCGAACTCGGCATCGGGGTAGCGCGCGCGCAGCGCCTCGATCAGCCCCGCGCCCAGCAGGTCGCCGGAGGCTTCGCCGGCGACCAGGGCGATGCGCAGCTTCGCTGCGCGGGGAATGGGGAATGGGGAATGGGGAATGGTTGAAGCAACAGCAGGGCCGGGGCCGGGCGGGCGACCGCTCTTCCCATTCCCCATTCCCGATTCCCCATTCCCGGCCGTCATCGCAACAACGGCCGCTCGCTGGATTCGATGAACTCCAGCATCGCGCGCACGTCCTCGCTGCCTTCGGCCAGCACCGCCAACTGGTGCTTGGCCTCGGCCAGCGGCAGGCCGGCCACGTACAGCGCGCGGTAGGCGCGCTTGATCGCGGCCACGCGTTCGGGATCGAAGCCGCGGCGCTTCAGGCCTTCGCTGTTGATGCCGCGCGGGCGCCCCAGCGAATTGCCGCCGACCATGGTGAACGGCGGCACGTCGCCGTTGATCAGCGCGCCCATGCCGAGGAAGGCGTGATCGCCGATGCGGCAGAACTGGTGCGCGCCGGCGAAGCCGCTGATGATCACGTGGTCGCCCACTTCCACGTGCCCGGCCAGGGTGGTGTTGTTGGAGAACACGCAATGGTTGCCGACGATGCAGTCGTGGGCGACGTGGGTGTAGGCGAGGAACCAGTTGTCGCTGCCCACGCGGGTGATGCCGCCGCCGCTGCCGGTGCCGCGGCTGACGGTGACGAACTCGCGGATCACGTTGCGGTCGCCGATCACCAGTTCGGTGCGTTCGCCGGCGAATTTCTTGTCCTGCGGGTCGCCGCCCAGCGCGACGTGGCCGACCAGGCGGTTGTCGCGGCCGAGCCGGGTCGGGCCGACGATGCTGCAATGCGAGCCGATCTCGCAGCCTTCGCCGATCTCCACCTCGGCGCCGATCACGGTGAAGGCGCCGACGCGCACGTCAGCGGCGAGTTTCGCGCCCGGGTCGATGATCGCGGAGGGGTGAATCAGGGGAGCGTTGGCGCTCATCGCAGGTCTCCTGCCAGGGTCATTCGCGGGTGCCGGCGCACAGCACTTCGGCGCAGGCCACGACCTTGCCGTTGACCTTGGCCTCGCCGTAGTACACCGCCATGTTGCGGATCACCCGCTTGATTTCCACGTGCAGCTCCAGCACGTCGCCGGGCACCACCTGGCTGTTGAAGCGGGCGTTGTCGACCTTGACCATGTAGAACAGCTTGGACTGCGCGTCGCGGCCCATCGCCAGCTGGGTCAGGATGCCGCCGGCCTGCGCCAGCGCCTCGATGATCAGCACGCCGGGCATGATCGGCTGGCCGGGGAAATGGCCCTGGAAATACGGCTCGTTGATGCTGACGTTCTTGTGCGCGACGATCCGGCGGTTCTCGAAATCCAGCGAGACCACCTTGTCCACCAGCAGGAACGGGTAGCGGTGCGGGAGCAGTGCGCGGATCTGGTTGATGTCCGGCAGGGTGGCGTCCGGCAGGGGCTGATCGTGGCTCATTCCTTCTCCTTGCTGACAGACAGGATGCGACGGGCCAGGGCATCGAGCTGTTTGAAGCGCGCGGCGTTCTTGCGCCACGTGCGGTTGTCGGTCAATGGGGTGCCGGACGAGTACTCGCCCGGCTCGTGGATGGAGTTGCGCACGACCGACTTGCCGGTGACCACGACCTTGTCGCAGATCTCCAGGTGGCCGACCACGCCGACCGCGCCGCCGAGCATCACGTAGCGGCCGATCTTGGCGCTGCCGGCGATGCCGGTGCAGCCGGCGATGGCGCTGTGCGCGCCGATGTGTACGTTGTGCGCGACCTGCACCAGATTGTCCAGGCGCACGTCTTCTTCGAGGGTGGTGTCTTCCAGCGCGCCGCGGTCCACGCAGGTGTTGGCGCCGATCTCGCAATCGTCGCCGATGCGGACGCCGCCCAGCTGCGGCACCTTGATCCAGCGGCCGGCGTCCATCGCCAGACCGAACCCATCGGCGCCGAGCACCGCACCGGGATGCACACGCACGCGCTGGCCCAGACGCACCCGGGTGACCAGGGTGACGCGGGCGATCAGTTCGCTGCCGGCGCCGACCTGGCAGTCTTCGCCGATCACGCAGCCGGGGCCGATCACGCAGCCCTCGCCGATGACGCTGTGCGCGCCGATGCTGACGAACGCGCCGATGTGCGCGCTGGCCGCGACCTGCGCACTGGGATCGATGCTGGCGCTGGGATGGATGCCGGGCGGTCGCAGCGGGGCCACGTCGAACAGCGCGGCGATCTTGGCGAAGGCGACGTACGGATCGCGCGCGATCAGTGCGGTCCCCGGCGCCGCCTCGGCGTCGTCGGCACGCAGCACCACGATCGCCGCCGTGCTGTCGGCCAGTTGCGCCCGATAGCGGGGATTGGCCAGGAAGCTGAGCTGTCCCGGGCCGGCCTGCGCCAGCGTGGCCACGCCGCGCACCGCGACGCTGCCGTCGCCATGCACCTGCAGGCCGAAACGCTCTGCGATCTCGTCAGCGGTATAGGTCGAAGTATTCACCGGGAGATTCTACCGTGTGCCACCAGCACGGTCATACGTACGCCCGCGTAGGGCGTGCTGATACAGCGTGCACTGCCCGCCCCTCATACGCCCCTACGGGGCACCTTCTCCCGATGGGAGAAGGGAGTCGCGTCAGCCCCTCTCCCACCGGGAGAGGGGTTGGGGTGAGGGTACGGCCACAAGCAACACACTCCCAGGCGCAGGATTCGGAAGGCAATGAACCATGGCTTGCGATTCGCAACGCGAGGGGCGCGCCGGCAGGCGCAGTGATTTGGAAGGCCAAGCCCCGGCATCGAGTGGGCAGTCGTACGGCCGCGTAGGGCGATCGCACGTGGCCGCGCAACAGGCCACGACCACCTATCAGGAACGATCAACCGACTGGAGCAAAGCCCCCTTTGGTAAAGGGGGCGCGCCGAAGGCGCGGGGATTCGGCAAGCCAAGCCCCAGCAGGTTTTCGCGCAGCGAAAACCTGGCTGCCAGGGCATTGCCCTGGCAGCGGGTGGGCAGTTCTTTTAGAACTGTCCACCAAAGGTGAACTGCAGGCGCTCGATCTCGTCGTTGTCTTCCTTCTTCAACGGAATCGCATAGCTGATCGAGATCGGGCCGACCGGGGCCCGCCACAGCAGGGCGATACCGGTGGAGGCGCGCAACTGGTTGGACTTGAAGTTGTCCACGCCATTGAACACGTTGCCGACGTCCACGAACGCCGAAATGCGCGCCGACGGGCTGTCGAACAGCTTCGGGAAGTACATTTCCGCCGAGCCCACGGTCTTGAACGAGCCGCCCAGCGGCTGGCCGCGGCGGTACGAGGCGGTGGCCTCCGAGCGCGGGCCGAGGGTGTTGTCCTCGAAGCCGCGGACCGAGTTGGTGCCGCCGGCGTAGAAGTTCTCGTAGAACGGCAGGCCCGAGGCGGTGACGCTGCGGATCAGGTTGGAGCCGTTGCAGGCCTGCGGGTTGTAGGTCGTTGTGCCTTGCGCATCGCTGGTGTAGGTGCCGCAGATGTCGCGCGACACGTCGCTGCCGTAGCTGTCGCCGTAGCCGAACTCCGCGCGGGTGTTGAGCACCAGCGCCGGCGAGATCGGCCAGTACTTGGAGATCTGGTAGTTGAGCTTCCAGTACTCCACGGTCGAACCGGGCAGGGTGGCTTCCAGACCCACACGCTGGTACATGCCGCGGGTGGGCATGAAGTAGTCGTTGCGGGTGTCGCGCGCCCAGCCGAGCTCGCTGCGCCAGGCATGGAAGGTCTTGGTCCCGATCGCGTCGATGTAGTTGATGATCGCCTGCGGGGTGAAACCCGGATAGGTGGTGATCTGGTTGCTGTCCACGCCGAACATCAGCGAGACGCTGTCGGTCTCGGTGATCGGCACGCCGAAGATCACCTGCGCCGCGCCGTTGGTGCTGTTGTACTGCGCGGTGCCGAAGTCGGAGTAGTCCAGCTTGCGCCAGGACAGGTTGTAGCCCAGCGAGACGCCGTCGTCGGTGAAGAACGGGTTGGTGTAGGAGAACGCGTAGCGCTCCTGGTAGCTGCTGCGCGAGGCGTCCACCGCGACGCGGTTGCCGCCGCCGAGGAAGTTGTTCTGCGACAGCTGCACCGAGGTGGTGACGCCGTAGGTCTGCGAATAGCCCAGGCCGAAGGTGAAGCTGCCCGAGGTGGTTTCCTTGACGTTGTAGACCACGTCGACCTTGTCGTTGCTGCCCGGCACCGGCGGGGTTTCCACGTCCACCGACTCGAAATAACCCAGGCGCTGCAGGCGGATCTTGGAGCGGTCGATCGCCGCCTGCGAGTACCAGGTGTCCTCGAACTGGCGCATTTCGCGGCGCAGCACTTCGTCGGAGGTGCGGGTGTTGCCGCGGAACACGATGCGCCGCACCGACACGCGCGGGCCCGGCGTCACCTGCAGGTTCACCGCCACCGTGCGCTTCTCGCGGTCGGTGGTCGGGATCGGGGTGACCTTGGCGAAGGCGTAACCGATGTTGCTCAGGGTGTTGGTGATGGCGTCGGAGCTGTACTCCAGCAGCGCGCGCGAGAAGGTGTCGCCGGCCTTGGGGATCACCAGCTTCTCGATCTCTTCCTGCGGCAGGATGGTGTCGCCGGTGACCTTGATGTCGGAAATCTTGTACTGCTCGCCTTCGGTGATGCCGGCGGTCAGGTACATGTCGCGCTTGTCGGGGCTGATCGCCACCTGGGTGGAGTCGACGCTGAAGTCGACGTAGCCGCGGTCCAGGTACCAGGAGTTGAGCTTCTCCAGGTCGCCGGACAGCTTTTCCTTGGAGTACTGGTCGTCGCGGCGGTACCAGGACAGCCAGTTGTGCTCGCGCGACTCCCAGTTCTCCAGGATGTCCTTGTTGAGGAATTTCTCGGTGCCGATCAGGTTGACGTGGCGGATCTTGGCCGCCTTGCCTTCCTTGATCGCGATGGCCACGTCGACGCGGTTGCGGTCCAGCGGGCTCACCGTCGGGGTGATCTCGACGTTGTACTTGCCGCGGTTGTTGTACTGGCGGGTCAGCTCCTGGGTCACCCGGTCCAGGCTCAGCCGGTCGAAGGTGCCGCCCTCGCTGAGGCCGATGTCGGACAGGCCCTTGAGCAGTTCCTCGCTCTTGATGTCCTTGTTGCCGGTGACGGTCAGCTTGTTGATCGCCGGGCGCTCCTTGACCGTGACCACCAGGATGTTGCCCTGGCGGTCGACGCGCACGTCCTCGAAGAAGCCGGTGCGGTACAGGGCGCGGATCGCCTCGGCGACCTTGGCCTCGTCCACGGTGTCGCCGCGTTCCACCGGCAGGTAGGTGAACACGGTGCCGGACGAAATGCGTTGCAGCCCGTCGACGCGGATGTCGCTGGCGGTGAAGGGCTCCGCTACCTGGGCCAGGGCCGGCAGGCTGAGGCTGGCGGCGAGGGCGAGGGCAAGCAGGCGGCGAGTGGGAAATCTCGTCATGTCACGTCCGGTAGAGGTCGATATCGTTGTTGCATGGGCGCCGGCGCAAGACGACAGCGGGTCGAGTGGATCGGCGCGGGTCATCGCAGGGCCTGGCCGAAGAGGTCGTTGTAGAACGCCAACCCCATCAGTCCTGCCAGCAACGTCAGGCCCACGAATTGCCCCGCCGCCATGGCGCGCTCGCTCAGCGGGCTGCCCTTGACCAACTCGATAAGGTAATACAGCAAGTGCCCGCCGTCCAAGATCGGGATCGGCAGCAGGTTCATGATCGCCAGGCTCAGCGACAGCAGCGCCAGGAAATTCAGGAACCAGTCCGGGCCCTGCTTGGCCGAGACGTTGGCGACCTTGGCGATGGTGATCGGGCCGGACACGTTCTTCAGCGAGGCCTCGCCGGTCAGCATGCGGCGCAGGATGCCGAGCGTGTCGCCGGCCAGCCGGCCGGTCTCGCGGAAGGCGACCGGGATCGCCGCCAGCGGGCCGTAGCGCAGGGTGGCGTCGTAGGCCGGGCGGCGCTGCTCGCCGATGGCCACGCCCAGCGTCCAGCGCGGCGCGCCGGGGCCGGCGGCCTGCTTGAGATGGACGTCCAGGGCCAGGCGCTCGCCGTTGCGCTCGACCTCGATCAGGCCGTT
>NZ_AQOJ01000146.1:0-1622 GCF_000364685.1 Xanthomonas sp. SHU 166 | reverse complement strand
GCACGCGCTCGGCCAGCAGCCGCTGCGGCGCCGGCAGAGCCGACAGCGCGCACTGCAGGCCGAGCAGCGGCGCCAGCGCGCGCAGTTCGGCCTCGCCGCGCGGATCGGCGAACACCGCTTCCACCTCGCGGCCCAGTTCCGAAGACAGCGGCATGCGCCCGCCCATCCATTTCGGCACGCTGCCGTCGCCGCCCTTGGCAAGGCGCACGTAGGCGGTCATGTCCTCCAGCCGCACCAGTTCCAGCAGGCGCCCGGCGAACTGGAAGCGATCGCCGCGGCGCAGACGGCCGACGAACTGCTCCTCCACCGCGCCGAGCCGGCCGCCGCGCAGGAAGCGCACCGCGACGCTGCCATCGCTGGTGATGGTGCCGATCGACAGGCGATGACGCAGGGCGATGCGGCGGTCGTGCACGCGGTACAGGCCGTCCGCGTCCAGCATCACCTTGCGGTAGTCCGGATACTGCGCCAGCGCGCGTCCGCCCTGCACGACGAACTCCAGCACCGCCTGCCAGGTCGGCGCATCCAGCATGGCGAAGGCGGCGGTGCCGCGCACTTCGGCGTACAGCGCGTCGGCAGCGAAGCCGCCGCCCAGCGCGCAGGTGATGCAGTGCTGCGCCAGCACGTCCAGCGACAGCCGCGGCGAGGGCCGCGATTCGATGCGGCCATGGGCGATGGCGCGGCGCGCCGCGGCGTATTCGACCAGTTCCAGCGCGTGCGAGGGCACGCACAGTACGTGACCGGCCTCGCCGGGGCGGTGCTTGGCGCGGCCGGCACGCTGCAGCAGCCGCGCCACGCCCTTGGGGCTGCCGACCTGCAGCACCTGATCGACGGCGGGGAAGTCCACACCCAGGTCCAGGCTGGACGTCGCCACCACGCAGCGCAGGCTGCCGTCGCGCAGGCCTTGCTCGGCAGCGCTGCGCAGTGCGGGATCCAGCGAGCCGTGGTGCAGGGCCAGGGTGTGCGCTTCTTCCGGCCACACCGAGGTCAGCGCCTGATGCCACAGCTCGGCCTGCGCGCGGGTGTTGGTGAACAGCAGGCTGGTGCGCACCGCGAAGAGTTTTTCCAGCACCCGCGGCAATTGCGCCAGGCCCAGGTGCCCGGCCCAGGGGAAGCGCTCGCCCACCGCGGGTGCCAGCGTCTCCAGGGTCAGCGTGCGCGGCTTGACCCCGGCCACGATCGGCGCCTGCGGCAGGTGCGGCAGCAGCACGTCGCGCGCTTCGTCGAGGTTGCCGAGCGTGGCCGACAGGCCCCAGGTGCGGAGCGCCGGCGCCCACCCGCGCAGCCGCGCCAGGCCCAGCTGCAACAGCACGCCGCGCTTGTTGCCGAGCAGTTCGTGCCACTCGTCGACGATCACGCAGCGCAGCGTCGCCAGTTGCGGCGCGGTGTCGGGATAGGACAGCAGCAGCGCCAGCGATTCGGGCGTGGTCACCAGTACGTCGAGCTTGCCGCTGCGCGCCAGGCGCTTGTCGCGCGCACTGGCATCGCCGGTGCGCAGGCCGATCTGCCAGTCCAGGCCCAGCGCCTGCGCCGGTTCGCGCAGCGCGCGCACGGTGTCGGCGGCGAGCGCGCGCAACGGGGTGATCCACAGCACCTTGAGGTCGCGCTGCGCCTGCCGGCGCGTG
>NZ_AQOJ01000145.1:0-1110 GCF_000364685.1 Xanthomonas sp. SHU 166 | reverse complement strand
TCGCGGTAGCCGCGGTCGTACCAGCCGTGGTCGCGCGGACCCGGTCCCGGCGGCGGGGGTGGCGGCCCCGGAGGACCCGGCGGGCCCCAGCCCGGACCGGGACCCGGGCCGCCCGGACCCCAGGCGAACGCGGGTGGCGCCATGAAACCCAGCGCCAGCGCGGACGAGAGGGCGATTGTGGCAATGCGTTTCATGTTCATGGCAACTCCGTCACGTGGTGTGGCGGTTGCATTTAGGCCGTTTTCGTCTGAACCGTCTCCTGCTGGAATCGGTTACGTATTCAGCTTCACGGATCGAGCTAGGAAAGCGTTCATCCAGCGGCATTTCCGGCCTGCGCGTGCAGGCGCAACAGCGCCGCCTGCGCCGTGTCATCGGCTGGCAAATAGACCACCAGACGGTTGCCGTTGCGCGGCGCCGACCACCAGTTGACCTGCTGCAGGCGCAGCTCGCCTTCCTGCGGATGGCGGAAGCGCTTGAGCTGGTTCTCCACGCCGCGCACCTCGCGCCGCTGCCGCCACAGCGCATCGAACTCGGGAGAGGCCGCGCGGTAGCGCGCCAGCAGCGCCTCCCATTCCGGCTCGCCCAGGTGTTCGGCCATCGCCGCGCGCAGCAACGCCACCATGTGCTGCAGCACGTCCTGGCGATCGAGCAATGCGTCGCGCCAGCGCGGATTGGTGAAGGCCTGATAGACGCAGTTGCGGTCGGCGTCCGCCAGGTCGGCCAGGGTCACGCCCATCAGGCGCTCGAAGGCCGGGTTGGCGCCTAGAATGTCGAAGCGCGGGGTCTGCAGCATTGCCGGCCACGGGCCGAGCTGGTCCAGCAGCATCCGCCCGGTGCCGGTCAGGCGTTGGCACGGCGGCGGCGCCAGGGCCGTGGTCTCGCGCAATCCCGCCAGCGCCAGCACGTGCGCGGTTTCCACCTCCGAACACTGCAGGGCGCGGGCGATGGCGGTCAGCACGCGCGCCGAGGCGCGGACCGGGCGCCCCTGCTCCAACCACGTGTACCAAGTCACGCCGACATCGGCGAGCAAGGCCACTTCCTCGCGGCGCAGGCCGGGGGTACGGCGCCTGCCGCCGCGCGGCAGCGCCAGCCGCGCCGGGTCCAGGCTCT
>NZ_AQOJ01000144.1:0-2941 GCF_000364685.1 Xanthomonas sp. SHU 166 | reverse complement strand
TCCTGCATCAGTTGCCCGCGCAGCCGCACCAGGTGCGCGCCGTCGTGCAGCGACAGGGCGCCGGCGGCGACCAGCGCGCTGTATTCGCCCAGGCTGTGCCCGGCCAGTTGCGCCGGACGCGCCCCGCCCTCGGCCAGCCACAGCCGCCACAGCGCCACGCTCGCGGCCAGCAGCGCCGGCTGGGTGTACTCGGTGCGGTTGAGCATCTCTTCCGGGCCGCCCTGGCTCAGCGCCCACAGGTCCACGCCGGCGCCGTCGGAGGCTTCGGCGAAGCTGTCGCGCAGCTGCGGATGCAGTTCGGCCAGTTCGGCCAGCATGCCCAGCGATTGCGACCCCTGGCCGGGGAAGACGAAGGCGAGTGTGGAATCGGTCACGCGGTCGGCCCTGCGAAAATCGAGCGGCGATGATACGGGCGAAACCGGCCGGGCGTCTGTACCCGGGCGTATGTGAAATGACGGCCGGCCCATCGCGTGCCGCCGGTCGTGCTTCGCTTGGCGGCGCCCGGTATCAGGCCGACAGCACACGTGACGCGCGGGACGCACGCCAGCGCAAGGCGTTGCGATCGTGCGCGCAGGCCAGGGTGCTGGCAGCGCGTCACCGCGGAGCGGCGGAACGAGGGGCATGTCCGATGGGCGCGGCTGGACGCCCAGGCGACAACGCAAAAAGCGCGCACCCACAGGCGCCCACGCTGGGCGAATCGCGCTTTTCGCGCGCGGCGTGATGTCGCGAAAGGAAGACAGGCGCGGACGCATCGCGGCACAAGCCGCGCGCGACCACGCACCGCGATGCACACGCCGGACGCGCTGGCGTGATGAGAATTGGGTTCGGCGAGCGCATTGCCGCGCGTCGTGGCGACGACGCACGGCGCCCGGCACCGGATCGAAATCGCGCACCACGACGCCGCCAACGGCGCCGGGCGCGGAAACAGGCTCAGTAGCGCAGCAGCGCCGAGCCCCAGGTGAAGCCGCCGCCGAAGGCTTCCAGCAGCAGCAACTGGCCGCGCTGCACGCGGCCCGACCGCACCGCCACGTCCAGCGCCATCGGCACCGAGGCGGAGGAGGTGTTGCCGTGGATGTCCACCGTCACCACCACCTGCTCCATCGGCAGTTCCAAGCGCTTGGCGGTGGCTTCGATGATGCGCAGGTTGGCCTGGTGCGGGATCAGCCAGTCCAGGTCGTGCTTGTCCAGGCCGTTGGCCTCGAGGGTCTCGTCGACCACGGCGTCGAGCGCCTTGACCGCGTACTTGAACACCTCGCTGCCCTTCATCTGGATGCCGCCTGCGGCCGGATCGCCGGTGCCGTCGCCCAGTCCGGTGGCGATGCCGACCGGATTCCACAGCAGTTCCTTCTTGCTGCCGTCGGCATGCAGATGGGTGCTGAGGATGCCGGTGTCTTCGTCGGCGCGCAGGACCACCGCGCCGGCGCCGTCGCCGAACAGCACGCAGGTGGTGCGCTCGGTCCAGTCGACGATGCGGCTGAGGGTTTCGGTGCCGATCACCAGCACGGTCTTGGCGTCGCCGCTGCGGATGAACTTGTCGGCCACGCTGAGCGCGTAGACGAAGCCGGAACAGGCGGCGTTGACGTCCAGCGCCGGGCAGCCGACCACGCCGAGGCGGGCCTGGATCAGGCAGGCGGTGGACGGAAAAATCAGATCCGGCGTGGTGGTGCCGACCACGATCATGTCGAGTTCGGCGGCATCGATGCCGGCGGCTTCGATGGCCTTCAGCGCGGCCTCGTAGCCCAGGTCGCCGGCGGTCTGGCCGGGGGCGGCGATGTGCCGCTCGCGGATGCCGGTACGGCTGCGGATCCATTCGTCGCTGGTGTCGACCATGTGCGACAGATCGTCGTTGGTCAACACTTTTTCAGGCAAATAGCTGCCGGTGCCCGCGATCCTGGAATAGATCCGCTTGCTCATGCTGGTTCCTGTTGCCTGTTACGCAGGCCGCCCCGGTGCGGCGCGGCCTGTGAAGATGGGTGACTCCGTCCGCCGCAGCGCGGTGGACGGGCACGGATCAATCTTCTTCGACCTGCGCGGTCTTGGTGGCGATCACCTTCTTGCCACGGTAGTAACCGTCGGCGGTGACGTGGTGGCGCAGGTGGATCTCGCCGCTGGTCGGATCGGTCGACAGCTGCTTGGCGCTGAGGGCGTCGTGCGAACGGCGCTGGCCGCGGCGGGACGGGGTGACACGGGATTTCTGCACAGCCATGGGATTGCTCCAAACTCGGTTCGTTTACATCTGTCGTCATTACGTCGCGCAGGACGCGCGCGTCCGGCAACAACCTCAGGCAGCGGCAGGCGGACCGACCGCTACTGTTTCTTCAGCGCCGCCAACGCCGCGAACGGGTTGACCTTGCTCGTTTCTTCCTCGGTCGCCGGCCAGTCGCGATCGACCGCCTCGCTTCCGGGCGCCACCGGCACCAACGGTACCGCCAGCACCAACTCGTCCTCGACCAGATCGGCCGGCCGCAGCATGCCGTCTTCCGGCACCAGCAAGGCCTCGTGATCCGGCGGCAGCGCGGCTTCTTCTTCCTCGCTGCGGATCAGCCCCAGCCGCTGCACGCTCGACACCGGCAGCAGGAAGCGCTGCAGGCTGCGCTGACAGATCAGCGGCAGCTCGGTTTCGATCTTCAGTTCGACATAGGACACTTGCAGTACAGCGTCGCGGCCGAATTCCAGCGTGTAACGGCATTCGCCTTCGGTGTCGGCCAGGCTGCCTTGCAGACGGGTCATCGCCGAGAGCGGCAGGCGGTCTTCGAAGACCCTGCGCGCTGCGACCATCCGCCAGGCATCCAACAGTTCGGGCACGTTCGCGGACATAAGCCGCAGAATGTTAAGGACTGCCGGGGCCGCTGTCAAACCGCCCCCTGGGCCGCTGCCAGCCCGGCCCCGAACCGCCTTGCCGGTCCGCGCCAGCCGCCGCAGACTGCCGGCCCCGGCCCGC
>NZ_AQOJ01000143.1:0-11831 GCF_000364685.1 Xanthomonas sp. SHU 166 | reverse complement strand
GACTTCGCCGCCGCCACCGGCGCGGCGCTGTGCCGCATCCCGCAGGGCGCGAACGCGCTGGGCCTGTCGCGCTACGGCGTGCTGCCGCGCGGTCGCAATGTCGCCGCGATGCTGGCCGAGCCGCGCAGCGCCTACGTGCTGTACGGCCTGGAGCCGGGCCTGGACTTCGCCGACGCCGCCGCCGCGCGCAGCGCGCTGGCCGGCGCCAAGGTGGTGGCGTTCAGCCACTTCGCCTGCGCCTCCACCCGCGACGTGGCCGATGTGATCCTGCCGATCGGCGCGCTGCCGGAAATCGAGGCGACGCTGACCAACCTCAACGGCAGCGACCAGCGCACCCGCGCCGGCGGCAAGCTGCCGGGCGAGGCCCGCGAGGGCTGGCGCGTGCTGCGCGCGCTCGGCGGCGAGCTGGGCCTGCCCGGCTTCGAGTTCATCGACCTGGCCGGGCTGCGCGACGGCCTGCAGCCGCGCGAGGTCGCCGTGGCGAGCTCGGCGCAGCCGGCACGCCAGGACGAGGGCCTGGAACTGGCCGCCAGTCCGGCGATCTACCGCACCGATGCGGTGGTGCGCCGCGCGCAGGCGCTGCAGCAGCATCCGCTGAACCGCGCGCCGGGCATTGCGCTGCATCCGGACGAGGCGGCGCGCCTGGGCCTGAGCGACGGGCAGATGGTCAAGGTCGGTACCGCGGCGGGTAGCGCCACGTTGCCGCTGGCGACGGACAAGCGGGTCGCGCCGGGCGCGGCCTGGATCGAAACGGGCCACGGCGCGACCGCGCCGCTGGGCGCCGGTCGGGTGACGGTGGTGGCTGCATGAACGAGATGCTGTTGAACGTGGTCGACCCCCTGCACCAGTGGTTCCTCGGCCTGGGCGCCCTCGGCGTGGTCCTGTGGATCGTGCTGAAGATCCTGTTGATCGCCATGCCGGTGATCATCGCGGTGGCGTTCTACGTGGTCTGGGAGCGCAAGCTGATCGGCTGGATGCATGTGCGCCACGGGCCGATGTACGTGGGCATGGGCATCTTCCAGGCCTTCGCCGACGTCTTCAAACTGCTGTTCAAGGAAATCATCCAGCCCAGCAGCTCGCACAAGGCGATGTTCGTGATCGCGCCGCTGATCACCCTGGCGCCGGCCTTCGCCGCCTGGGCGGTGGTGCCGTTCGACGCCAAGCTGGTGCTGTCCAACGCCAACGCCGGCCTGCTGTACCTGCTGGCGATGACCTCGCTTGGCGTGTACGGCATCATCCTGGCCGGCTGGGCGTCCAACTCCAAGTACGCCTTCCTGGGCGCGATGCGCTCGGCGGCGCAGGTGGTCAGCTACGAGATCGCGATGGGCTTCGCCCTGGTCGGCGTGATGATCGCGGCCGGCAGCCTGAACCTGAGCACGATCGTGCAGGCGCAGGCCGGCAGCTCCGGGTTCTTCGACTGGTTCCTGATCCCGCTGTTCCCGCTGTTCATCGTGTACTGGGTGTCCGGCGTGGCCGAGACCAACCGCGCGCCGTTCGACGTGGTCGAAGGCGAGTCGGAAATCGTCGCCGGCCACATGGTCGAGTATTCGGGCGGTGCGTTCGCGCTGTTCTTCCTGGCCGAATACGCCAACATGATCCTGGTCAGCTTCCTGGTCTCGATCTTCTTCCTGGGCGGCTGGCTGAGCCCGATCCAGGGCTGGGTCACCGCGGACATCTCGCCGTGGGTCAACTGGATCTGGACCGGCGGCTGGCCGTGGCTGCTGATGAAGGTGCTGTTCTTCGCCAGCGCGTACATCTGGTTCCGCGCCAGCTTCCCGCGCTACCGCTACGACCAGATCATGCGCCTGGGCTGGAAGGTGTTCATTCCGCTGACGATCGTGTGGATCGCGGTGACGGCATTGATGGTGTTCTACGGCGTGATCCAGAAGGGCGTGTAAGCGATGAATAAAATCACTCATTACTTCAAGAGCCTGCTGCTGCTCGAGCTGCTCGGCGGCCTGTGGCTGACCTTGAAGTACACGTTCCGTCCCAAGTACACCGTGCTGTACCCGATGGAGAAGTTCCCGCAGTCGCCGCGCTTCCGCGGCCTGCATGCGCTGCGCCGCTATCCCAACGGCGAAGAGCGCTGCATCGCCTGCAAGCTGTGCGAGGCGGTGTGCCCGGCGCTGGCGATCACCATCGACTCGACCAAGCGCGAGGACGGCACCCGCCGCACCACCCGCTACGACATCGACCTGTTCAAGTGCATCTACTGCGGCTTCTGCGAGGAAAGCTGCCCGGTGGATTCGATCGTGGAGACCCAGGTGCTGGAGTACCACTTCGAAAAGCGCGGCGAGAACATCGTCACCAAGCCGCAGTTGCTGGCGATCGGAGACCGGCTCGAGGCCGAGATCGCCGAGCGCCGCGCTGCCGACGCTCCCTTCCGCTGAGGTTCCGAAATGGATTGGGTCAATATCGCTTTCTGGATCTTCGCCACCATCGCCGCGGTCGCCGCCGGCGCGGTGATCAGCGTGCGCAACCCCGTGTACGCGGTGCTGTGCCTGATCCTGACGTTCTTTTCCATCGCCTGCGTGTGGCTGCTGGTGGGCGCCGAGTTCCTCGGCGTGACCCTGGTGCTGGTCTACGTCGGCGCGGTGATGGTGCTGTTCCTGTTCGTGGTGATGATGCTGGACATCGACACCGCCCGCATGCGCGAAGGCTGGGTGCGCTACCTGCCGGTGGGCCTGGTGGTGGCAGTGGCGATGCTGGTGCAGATGGTCACCCTGATCGGCGTGAAGGCGCGCAGCGCGGCGCCGTTCCCGGCCGACAACGCCGCGGCGCAGGCCGCCGACACCTCCAACATCACCTGGCTGGCCAAGACCCTGTTCACCCAGTTCCTGCTGCCGTTCGAGTTCGCCGCGATCATCCTGACCGTGGCGGTCGTGGCCGCCGTGATGCTGACCCTGCGCAAGCGCACCGGCATCAAGACCCAGAACCCGGGCGACCAGTCGCGGGTCAAGGCCGGCGACCGTCTGCGCATGGTCAAGATGGCCGCCGAAAAGCCCACGCTCCACACTCCGCCGGCATCGCAGGAGGGCCAGCCATGATCTCCCTAGGCCATCTGCTGGCGCTCGGCGCGGTGCTGTTCTGCATCGCCCTGGCCGGCATCTTCCTCAACCGCAAGAACGTCATCGTGCTGCTGATGTCGATCGAGCTGATGCTGCTGTCGGTCAACATCAACTTCGTCGCCTTCTCGCGCGAGCTCGGCGACGCCGCCGGCCAGTTGTTCGTGTTCTTCATCCTGACCGTGGCCGCGGCCGAAGCCGCCATCGGCCTCGCGATTCTGGTGACGCTGTTCCGTACCCGCCACACGATCAACGTGGCCGAAGTCGATTCGCTGAAGGGCTGACCTGCAGATGGAAATTACGCTCTCCAAGAGTCTGCTGATCGCGGTGGTGCTGGCCCCGCTGGTCGGCAGCATCATCGCCGGCCTGTTCGGCCGTCAGGTCGGCCGCAAGGGCGCGCAGTTCGCCACCATCCTCGGCGTGGCGGTCAGCTGCGCGCTGTCGTGCTGGACCCTGTACCAGTTGGTCGGGCAGGGCGCCTCGCCGTTCAACCAGAACCTCTACACCTTCTTCGAGGTCGGCCACTATTCGGCCCACGTCGGCTTCATGGTCGACCGCCTGACCGCGATGATGATGGTGGTGGTGACCTTCGTGTCGCTGCTGGTGCACATCTACACCATCGGCTACATGGCCGACGATCCGGGGTACCAGCGCTTCTTCAGCTACATCTCGCTGTTCACCTTCTCGATGCTGAGCCTGGTGATGAGCAACAACTTCCTGCAGCTGTTCTTCGGCTGGGAAGCGGTGGGCCTTGTGTCGTACCTGCTGATCGGCTTCTGGTTCAAGCGCCCGACCGCGGTGTTCGCCAACATGAAGGCGTTCCTGGTCAACCGCGTCGGCGACTTCGGTTTCATCCTCGGCATCGCCGGCGTGCTGCTGTGGTTCGGCACGCTGGACTACGCCAGCGTGTTCGCCAATGCCACCGCGGTGCTGGGCAGCGATGCCGCCGGCGGTCTGGCCCAGGTGCAGCTGTTCCAGGGTCATGCCTGGAACGTCTCCACCATCATCTGCGTGTGCCTGTTCATCGGCGCCATGGGCAAGTCGGCGCAGGTGCCGCTGCACGTGTGGCTGCCGGACTCGATGGAAGGCCCGACCCCGATCTCGGCACTGATCCACGCCGCGACCATGGTCACCGCCGGCATCTTCATGGTGGCGCGCATGTCGCCGCTGTTCGAGCTGTCGCAGACCGCGCTGAACTTCGTGCTGGTCGTCGGCGCCACCACCGCGTTCTTCACCGGCCTGATCGGCATCGTGCAGAACGACATCAAGCGCGTGGTCGCCTACTCGACGCTGTCGCAGCTGGGCTACATGACCGTGGCGCTGGGCGTGTCGGCGTACTCGGCCGCGGTGTTCCACCTGATGACCCACGCCTTCTTCAAGGCGCTGCTGTTCCTGGCGGCCGGCTCGGTGATCATCGGCATGCACCACGAGCAGGACATGCGCAAGATGGGCGGCCTGCGCAAGTACATGCCGATCACCTACTGGACCAGCGTCATCGGTACCCTGGCGCTGGTCGGCACCCCGTTCTTCGCCGGTTTCTATTCCAAGGACACCATCATCGAGGCGGCGCAGCACCACGCGCACACCTCGCATGGCTGGATCGCGACCTACGGCTATTGGGCCGTGCTCGGCGGCGTGCTGATCACCAGCTTCTACAGCTTCCGCCTGCTGTTCCTGACCTTCCATGGTCAGGAGCGCTTCCGCGATGCGCATGCGCACCACGATGCGCATCATGACGACGCCCACGGTGCGCATGCGCACGACGATCACGCACACGACGATCACGGCCACGGCCACCACGGCGCGCACGAACCGCACGAGTCGCCGTGGGTGGTGACGGTGCCGCTGATCCTGCTGGCGATCCCGTCGATCGCGATCGGCTTCTTCACCATCGGCCCGATGCTGTTCGGCACCGACTGGGCGGGGCACCATGCCGCGGCGGCGATCAAGGGCCAGGCCGTCAGCTTCTTCACCGGCATCGTCGACTTCTACGATCCGGCGCGCGACACCGTCGGCGCGCTGGCTGAGGAGTTCCACGGCCCGGTCGCGTTCGCCCTGCACGGCCTGACCCAGCCGCCGTTCTTCCTGACCCTGGCCGGTTTCGCCCTGGCCTGGATCCTGTACCTGTGGAAGCCGGAACTGGCGGCGAAGGCGCGCAAGACCTTCTCGGTGCCGGTGTGGATCCTCGAGAACAAGTACGGTTTCGACAAGCTCTGGATCGGCGGTTTCGCCGGCGGCGGCGTGCGCCTGGGCAAGGTGTCGCGCGCGGTGGATACGCATGTCGTGGACGGCGTCATGGTCAACGGCACCGCACGCGTGATCGACCTGGCGGCCAATCTGCTGCGTCGCACGCAATCCGGTTTCCTCTATCACTACGCCTTCGCGATGATCGTCGGTCTCATTGCCCTGCTGGGCGTGCTGATGCATTTCTGGCGTTGACCTGTACGGAATAAGAACACGTGTCGAACTGGCCTCTACTCTCCATCCTGATCTGGCTGCCGATCATCGGCGGCGCCCTGGTGCTCGCCCTGCGTGATGCGCGTGCGGCGCGCTGGGCGTCGCTGCTGGTGGCGTTGCTGACCTTCGCGCTCAGCCTGCCGCTGCTCACCGGTTTCGACTACGCCAGCGACGCGCTGCAGTTCGTCGAGACCCATGCCTGGATCCCGGCATACGACATCGGCTACAACCTCGGCGCCGACGGCATCGCGGTGGCGCTGATCGTGCTGACCACGCTGGTCACGGTGCTGGCGCTGATCGGCGCGTGGACCTCGATCGACAAGCGTGTCAACCAGTACGTGGCCGCGTTCCTGATCCTGGAAGGCGTCACCGTCGGCATCTTCTCCGCCACCGACGCGATGCTGTTCTACGTGTTCTTCGAGGCGATGCTGATCCCGATGTTCCTGATCATCGGCATCTGGGGCGGCCCGCGCCGCATCTACGCCGCGGTCAAGTTCTTCCTGTACACCTTCCTCGGCTCGGTGCTGATGCTGGTCGGGTTGATCTACCTGTACCTGAAGGGCGGCAGCTTCCAGCTCGCCGACCTCTACCAGCTGTCGCTGACCTCGAAGGAGCAGACCTGGCTGTTCTTCGCCTTCCTGATCGCCTTCGCGGTCAAGGTGCCGATGTTCCCGGTGCACACCTGGCTGCCGGACGCGCACGTGGAAGCGCCGACCGCCGGTTCGGTGATCCTGGCGGCGATCGCGCTGAAGATCGGCGGTTACGGCTTCCTGCGCTTCAACCTGCCGATCCTGCCCGACGCCAGCAACGAGTGGGCGTGGCTGGTGATCGCGCTGTCGCTGATCGCGGTGATCTACGTCGGCCTGGTCGCCCTGGTCCAGGACGACATGAAGAAGCTGATCGCCTACTCGTCGATCGCGCACATGGGCTTCGTCACTCTCGGCACCTTCGTCGCCTTCGGCCTGGTCGGCTTCGGCAGCGTCGACGCTGCGCGGCTGGGGCTGCAGGGCGCGATGGTGCAGATGATCTCGCACGGCTTCGTGTCCGGCGCGATGTTCTCCTGCGTCGGCGTGCTGTACGACCGCATGCATACCCGCCGCATCGCCGACTACGGCGGCGTGGTCAACGTGATGCCGTGGTTCGCGACCTTTGCGATGCTGTTCTTCATGGCCAATGCGGGCCTGCCGGGCACCAGCGGCTTCGTCGGCGAGTTCATGGTCATCATGGCCAGCTTCCAGAAGCACCCGTTGCTGGCCTTCGGCGCGGCGACCACCCTGGTGATCACCGCCGCCTACACCCTGTGGCTTTACAAGCGCGTGTTCTTCGGCGAGGTCGCCAATGCGCACGTGGCCGAGCTGAAGGACATCAACGGCCGCGAGGCGCTGGTGCTGGGCGTGTTCGCGCTCGGCGTGCTGGCCCTGGGCCTGTATCCGAAGCCGTTGACCGACCTGATGGAGCCCTCGATCGCGAAGCTGGCGGCGCAGATCGCCACCAGCAAGCTGTAAGCGGCCGTCGAGCGTATTGATTCCAGAGATTTGATGATGACCACCCCTGCGCTGCTGCCTCTGACCACCGTCGACCTGCCGCCCCTGCTGCCCGAGCTGGTGCTGACCGCCGGCGCCTTCTTCCTGCTGATGCTCGATCTGTTCATCAGCGAGCGCAACAAGGCCTGGACCCACATCGTCTCGGTGGCGATCCTGGTCGCGGTGTTCGCGATGCTGCTGGCCGGCGTGGGCGGGCAGGGCGAGGTGTTCAACGGCATGTTCGTGCGCGATGCCGCCGCCGACGTGATGAAGACGGTGATCGTCGGCCTCAGCGCGCTGACCCTGATCTACGGCTGGAGCTACCTGCGCGAGCGCAAGCTGTATCAGGGCGAGATCCCGGTGCTGGTGCTGTTCGCCACGGTCGGCATGATGATCCTGGTCTCGGCCGGCAGCCTGCTGATGGTCTACCTGGGCCTGGAACTGCTGGCGCTGTGCTCCTACGCGCTGGTCGCTTCCAACCGCGACAACGGCATGGCCACCGAAGCGGCGATGAAGTACATCGTGCTCGGTTCGCTGGCCTCCGGCCTGCTGCTGTACGGCATGTCGCTGATCTACGGCGCCACCGGCACGTTGAGCCTGAGCGGCATCCACGAGGCGATCGGCAACGGCCGCGAGCACATGCTGCTGTTGACCGGCACGGTGTTCATGATCGCCGGTGTCGCCTTCAAGCTCGGCGCGGCGCCGTTCCACATGTGGTTGCCGGACGTCTACCAGGGCGCCCCGGCGCCGATCGCGCTGTTCATCAGCTCGGCGTCCAAGCTGGCCGCGTTCGGCATGGCCTACCGCCTGCTTGAAGTGGGCGTAGGCCCGCTGGCGGCGCAATGGCACTGGGTGATCGGCGGCCTGGCGGCGCTGTCGCTGGTGGTCGGCAACCTGATGGCGGTTGCGCAGAGCAACCTCAAGCGCATGCTGGCGTATTCTACGGTCTCGCACATCGGCTTCCTGCTGCTGGGCGTGGCCGGTGGCGGCGAGCGCGGCTATGCGGCGGCGCTGTTCTACGCAATCTGCTACGCGGTGATGTCCACCGCCTCGTTCGGCGCGATCATCGCGTTGTCGCGCAAGGGCTTCGAGGCCGAGAACATCGACGACTTCAAGGGCCTGAACGCGCGCAACCCGTGGATGGCGCTGCTGGTGCTGTGCATCATGGCCTCGCTGGCCGGCGTGCCGCCGTTCCTGGGCTTCTGGGCCAAGCTGGCGGTGCTGGGCGCGGTCGTCGCGGTGCCCGACCAGAACCTGTGGTGGACCGGCCTGGCGGTGCTGTCGGTGCTGTGTGCGGTGATCGGCGCGTTCTACTACCTGCGCGTGATCAAGGTGATGTATTTCGACGAGCCGGTCGGCACGCCGCTGCCGGCCAACGACGACCGTGTGCTGGGCGTGGCGCTGGGCGTCAACGCGCTGGGCCTGCTGGCCTTCGGCCTGGCCTGGAGCCCGCTGATGGCGTGGTGCCAGCGCGCTTTCGCGCACCTTGCCTGATCGCGAAAGGGCGGTTTTCCCGCTGTTTTCCGCCAACGCCGCCGCAAGGCGGCGTTGGCGTTTTTGCATTCGGCGATGCGATTGTTGTTTCGTTTTCCATCGTGTGCGGTTATCATGGCGTCCTTCGAACGGCAGCGTCGCTACCGCATCGAGATGAAAATCAGGGCTTGCAATCGACGCACTGATTCTTCATAATTCCGCTTCTGCTGCGGGGTGGAGCAGTCTGGCAGCTCGTCGGGCTCATAACCCGAAGGTCGCAGGTTCAAATCCTGCCCCCGCTACCATCTTTGTCTGCAGCGGCAACCAGTGCATCGGTTGTCTGCGGCAGGGAAGTTTGGGCTTCGCGATGACGCATGTTCCCGTCGTCGCAACCGGAATCCAGCGTGACCGGAGTTTTACCGGACAAGGGGCCCAGAGGGCCCTTTGTCGTTTCCGGGGTCCGGGAAATGCACGCAATCGACTTTTCAACCTTTTCAGATGCAAGGCAGGCTGTGAGCGACAAGGCAAACGAAATCGCGACTCTGCTGGGCCCGACCGTGGACGCGTTGGGCCTGGAACTGCTGGGCGCGGAATACCTGCCGGCCCCCGGCGGCGCCACGCTGCGCCTGTACATCGACGTGCCGCTGGCCGAGCAGCCCGAGCGCATCGTCAACATCGACGATTGCGAGCGGGTCAGCCGCGAGGTGTCGGCGCAACTGGACGTGGAAGACCCGATCAGCGGCAACTACACGCTGGAAGTGTCCTCGCCGGGCGTGGACCGGCCGTTGTTCAGCGCCGAACAGTTTTCCCGCCATGTGGGCGAATCGGCCAAGGTGGTGCTGAAGTTGCCGCAGCAGGGCCGTCGGCGCCTGCAGGGGCGCATCGTGCAGGCCGACGCCGCTGCCGGCCGCATCACCTTCGAGGTCGACGGCGCCGAACTGGCGGTGGACTTCGACAACATCGACAAGGCGCGGATCATGCCCGACTGGGCGGCGCTGGGTCTGGCGCCGACCAAGCCGGGCAAGGGCCCGAAGCCGGCCGGCAAGAACGCAAAATCCAATAAGAAACCATCCAACGAACCGGCGGCCGACGAGGCTGCGCGCGGAGCGAAAGAATGAGCAAGGAACTGTTGCTGGTAGTCGACGCGGTGGCCAACGAAAAGGGCGTGCCGCGCGAAGTGATCTTCGATGCGATCGAGGCCGCATTGGCGTCGGCGGCGAAGAAGCGCTACCCCGACCAGGACGTGCTGACGCGCGTCACCATCGACCACAAGGACGGCACCTACGAAACCTTCCGGCGTTGGGAAGTGGTGGCCGACGATGTGGTGATGGAATCGCCCGACCGGCAGATCCGCCTGATGGACGCGGTCGACGAGGCCGAGGGCGTGGACGTCGGCGACTACATCGAAGAGCAGATCGAGAATCCGGACTTCGGCCGCATCGCCGCGCAGGCCGCCAAGCAGGTGATCGTGCAGCGCGTACGCGAGGCCGAGCGCCAGCAGGTGGTGGACGCGTGGAAGGATCGCGTCGGCGAGCTGGTCACCGGCGTGGTCAAGCGCGCCGAGCGCGGCAACATCTACGTGGACCTGGGCGGCAACGCCGAGGCCTTCATCCCCAAGGACAAGGGCATCCCGCGCGACGTGCTGCGCGCCGGCGACCGCGTGCGCGGCTACCTGGCCGAAGTGCGTTCGGAGCCGCGTGGCCCGCAGCTGTTCATCAGCCGCGCCGCGCCGGAATTCATGATCGAGTTGTTCAAGCTGGAAGTGCCGGAAGTGGGCCAGGGCCTGGTCGAGATCAAGGCCTGCGCGCGCGATCCGGGCGACCGCGCCAAGATCGCGGTGCTGGCGCACGACACCCGCACCGACCCGATCGGCGCCTGCATCGGCATGCGCGGTTCGCGCGTGCAGGCGGTGTCCAACGAACTCAACGGCGAGCGCGTGGACATCGTGCTGTGGAACGACAACCCGGCCAACTTCGTCATCAACGCGATGGCGCCGGCCGAGGTGCAGTCGATCATCGTCGATGAAGAGAAGCACTCGATGGACCTGGCGGTGGCGGAAGACCGCCTGGCCCAGGCGATCGGCAAGGGCGGCCAGAACGTGCGCCTGGCCAGCCGCCTGACCGGCTGGCAGCTCAACGTGATGACCGCCGAGCAGGTCGCGGCCAAGTCCGAGGCCGAGCAGGCCGTGGCCCGCCAGCTGTTCATGGACAAGCTGGAAGTGGACGAGGAGATCGCCGCGATCCTGGTCGCCGAGGGCTTCAACTCGGTCGAGGAAATCGCCTACGTGCCGGTCGGCGAGCTGCTGGCGGTGGAAGGCTTCGACGAGGACATCGTCGAGGAATTGCGCGCGCGTGCCCGCGACGCGCTGCTCAACGAGGCGCTGGCCGCCGAGGAGAGCGACGACGACGGTGTGCCGGCGGCGGACCTGCTGTCGCTGCCGGGCATGGACGAGGGCACCGCCTACGCGTTGGCCAGCCATGGCGTGCGTACCAGCGAGGACCTGTCGGATCTGGCTGCCGACGAAATCCTCGAGTTCGGCATCGAGGACCTGGACAAGGACCGCGCCGCGGCCCTGATCCTGGCCGCCCGCGCCGAGGAGATCGCCCGCCTGGAGCGCGGCGAATGAGTCAGCGATGAATGCCGCCCTGACCCGATCAGGGCTTAGAATCCGCGCTACCTTCGCACGCGGCGAGGGGGCGCCAACCAGATCATAGGATCCGAATGTCGCAGCAAACCACCATCCGCAAGCTGGCCGAACTGGTGAATACGCCGGTCGAGAAACTGCTGGTTCAACTGGCCGACGCCGGGATGAAGTTCAGCGGTCCCGACCAGGTCGTCACCAGCACCGAAAAGATGAAGCTGCTGGGCTTCCTGCGCCGTACCCACGGCAAGACCGACAAGCCGGTCGAGGAAGAGGCCCAGGCGGCGCCGAAGAAGATCACCCTGAACCGGCGCAAGCTGCAGGAAGTGACGGTCAGCGCCGGGCGCAGCAAGACCACGGTCAACGTCGAGGTCCGGCAGAAGCGCACCTACGTGAAGTCGGCCGAGGACTTGGCCGCCGAGCGTGCGGCGCCGTCCGCGGGCGGACGGGTGGACGACGAGCGCGCCGAGATCCTGCGCAAGCTGGAGGAATCCAAGCAGCGCAATCTGGCCGAACAGCAGAAGCTCGCCGAGCAGGATCGCGCGCGCGCCGAGGAAATCGAGCGCAAGCGCAAGGCCGAGCAGGAAGCGCGCGAGCGTGCCGAGGCCGAGCAGCGCGCGGCCCAGGCCGCGCTGGACGCCGAGTCGGCACCGCCGGCTGCGGCGCCGTCCG
>NZ_AQOJ01000142.1:0-5242 GCF_000364685.1 Xanthomonas sp. SHU 166 | reverse complement strand
ACGCCCGCCGCCGCCGCCGCATGCCATGGCGGCCGACGACGACGTCCCCGCACCCGCGGAGGTGGCGCCCCCAGCCACCGCGCAGCAACCGCCGCCACCGGAACCGCCGCCTGCGCCGGGCGAGGCACCGCGCAATGGCGCCTTCGGCGCGACCATGCGCGCCGTGGGGTGGCGCGAACGCGGCTTCGCCCCGGCGGTACCGTTGCTGGACGGCTTCACCGCAGCCCTGCGCCAGCCCGACGGCCACTGGCGCAGCGTGATGTCGCCGCCGCGGCGGTTCTCCAACGAATTCAAGACCCAGGTGGTGATGCTGTTCCTGGTCGGCATGCTGGCGATGCTGCCGCTGGCCTGGTGGTTCTCACGGGCGCTGTCGGCGCCGATCCGGCGCTTCGCCGAGGCGGCCGACCAGCTCGGCCGCAATCCCGATGCGCAGCCGCTGCGGCGCAGCGGCCCCAGCGAGATCGTGCAGGCGGCCGATTCGTTCAACGCGATGCAGGCGCGCCTGAACCGGCTGATCAACGAGCGCACGCACATGGTTGCGGCGATTGCCCACGACCTGCGCACGCCGCTGGCGCGGCTGGCATTCCGCCTGGAGACACTGCAGCCGCCGCTGCGCGAGAAGACCATGGCCGACATCGACGAGATGAAGGCGATGATCTCCGCGGCGCTGGACTTCATCCACAACGACAGCCGCCGCGGCACGCGCTCGCCGCTGGATTTCCGCCTGCTGGTGGAAAGCGTGGTCGACGACGCCAGCGACACCGGCGCGGACGTGGTGCTGCTGCTCGGCGACGCCATCACCCTCGACGGCGATCCGCTGTCGCTGCGGCGCATGGTGATGAACCTGGTGGAGAACGCGCTGAAATATGGCAAGCGCGCACGCCTGCAGCTGCGTCACGAGGCCGGCGAATGCGTGCTGTGGATCGACGACGACGGCCCCGGCATCGATCCCGCACAGCGCGAGAAGCTGTTCCTGCCGTTCTTCCGCGGCGAGAACTCGCGCAACCGCGACACCGGCGGCATCGGCCTGGGCCTGTCGGTGGCGCACAGCATCGTGCTGGCGCATGGCGGCCAGATCGCCCTGGACAACCGCCCAGAGGGCGGCCTGCGGGTCAGCGTGCGGCTGCCGTGCCAGGCGGTCGACGGCTGAGCCGGGCGCGCCCCGTTCCGCCGCACGTCGATCGACTCAGCGCTGGTTCGGCTCGACGACCACGGCCGTGCCATAGCACAGCACCTCGGTCAGGCCGGCCATGAGCTCGGTGGCGTCGTAGCGCACCGCGACGATGGCGTTGCCGCCCATCTGCCGCGCGTGCTGCAGCATGTCCCGGTAGGTCTCCAGGCGCGCCTGCTCGCATAGCTCGGTATAGATGGTGATGTTGCCGCCGAACAGCGTCTGCAGCCCGCCGAGGAAATTGCCGACGATGGAGCGCGAGCGCACGGTGATGCCGCGCACGATGCCCAGATTGCGCACGATCCGGTGGCCGGGAAGTTCCAGCGCGGTGGTCACCATCGCATCGTTCAGTGGCGAGACCGCCGCGCGCGGCGGCGAGGAATTGTACGGATCGGTCATCGGTGTGCCCTGCTGGCGTGGCCCGTGGCTCCGCGGACCGCGGACCCGGCGCGCACGCACCGAGGCCGGCAGTGTTAGCACCGCATGAAGAACCACGCAATCGCCAGCACCAGGCCGCCACCCCATAGCAGCAGCATCGCCACGACGCCGGCCAGCACGACCGCCACCCGTCGCCATCGGCGCAGCCCGCGCGAACGCCGCACCACGTGCACGCACAGCCAGCCGCCCAGCACCACGCCGCTGGCGACCACCGCCCATCCGAGCAGATCGATGAGCGGATCCTTGGGACCAACGTCGGTGGGGCATTGGCTGGTCGCATGCGCGGATGCCATGCAGCCGAGCGATGCCATCACAAGCGCAATGCGTTCGAAAAGACGCCGTCGAACGCTCGTGCGCTCTACGACCGCTCGCGAAGACATGCCTGGTGCCATCACGGCGCGTGCTTGAGATTGGATTTGCGCAGGCCAAGCCCTTTCCAGAATGCCGGCGGATAGTGCAGATCCGGGCGCCCCACCCATCCCCGTACAAGATCGAGTTCGTAGCCCTCGTCCAGCTTCCGGTAGTGGACCGACGCAATGGCGATCTGATCCCAATCACCGGTGAAGGTGAGGTCGGCCAGCGACGCGGGATAAGACCCGGTACGCAGCTTGTACAGTTCAACCAACGACACCACTGTCTTGAAATGCTGGTCGCCGAACTTGGCATCGGCCTGCTCCTGCAGACCGCAGGCGGAAACGGCAAAGGCAACGAGCAACACCACACCAACGATCTTCAGTTTCATGCATCCCCCCAATGACGCTCTCTCCGGCACCACAAGCGCCTCTCGCTCGGATCGCGACAGCGACGGCATTTCCCCGCCACGCATAGTGCACGTGACACCAGCTTACATTGCGCAACCCGCCCGCCGACTACGGCAAAAGCGGGCTTCCCGCCGCCATCCATTCCGGCAACGACGCCGCAAGCGGCACGCGCTCTGCCTCGGCCACGGCGCCCAGATCGCAGAGAAAGAGGGATACGCCGGTCCGGCCAACGCAACCAGCACGCCTTGGCCGCCGCTGTCGTCGCCGATCAGCACATGGCCCGGCAGGCAGCGCGCGACCTCGAAGGTCGCATGGCGTTCGGCCAGGTCAGTGGCGGCGTACAGCCGCACTCCATCGGCGCGCGGCCGCCTGGCCTGGGACGTGCCCAGTGCGCGGATGGGCGGCAGCTAGGTGTCTAGCGCGAAGGCCATAACCGTCGCCACCATGGCGGCGTTTGCGGCGCTATGGCACCCGCACGTCGCTGCGCCACAGCCTCGGCATGACGCGACAGCAACAGCGGCAGTGCGGTCGCCCGCCAGAACACCAGGCTGACGTATCCCGAGGACATGCCGCCATGGCTGAGGCGCGGCACGAAGACCGACTCGACGGATGCGTCGTCCAGCGCCGTGCCGACCAGGCGCGCGAAGGTGTCGGCGAGCAGCGCCTCGCACTGCGTAGCCGTCGCCGGCAACGGTACGCCGGCCAGGGTCGACACCATCTCCTGCCACAGATACGGATCGCCACGGCCGCCCCATCTGCTCGGCTCGTCCTGGAACAGGCCCGCCATGTCACCGATCGCGGTCATCGTTCTGCTGGCCTGCGGGCGCGCCGCTGCACTCAGTACGCGAACTCGCGGAACACGTGGTCGATGTCGCCCTGCCAGGCGCCGTGGTACAGCGCCAGCTTGCGCTCGGCCGCGGTCTCGCCGCCATGCAGGATTTCCACCAGCGGTTCGAGGAAGCGCGATTCGTCCTGGCCGTCGCGGTTCAGGCGCGCGCGCCGGCGCAGGCCGGACAGGGCGATCTTCACCGCCTCGGCAGCCAGGTCCTGCACGGTGCCGTTGCGGAACGGCAGCTTCAGCGCCTGCTTCGGCACCCCGTCGCGCAGCGCGTGGCGTTCGACCAGGCTGAAATCCTTGACCAGGTCCCAGGCCGCGCCCAGCGCCGCATCGTCGTACAGCAGGCCGACCCAGAACGCCGACAGCGCGCACAACCGGCCCCACGGACCGGCGTCGGCGCCGCGCATTTCCAGATACTTCTTCAGGCGCACTTCCGGGAACGCGGTGGTCATGTGGTCGGACCAGTCGCGCAGCGTCGGCAACGCACCGGGCAACGCCGGCAACTTGCCCTGCAGAAAATCGCGGAAACTCTGCCCGCTGGCGTCGATGTAGGTGCCGTCGCGGTAGGAGAAGTACATCGGCACGTCGAGCAGGTAATCGACGTAGCGCTCGTAGCCGAAGCCGTCCTCGAACACGAAGTCGAGCATGCCGGTGCGGTCGGCGTCGGTGTCGGTCCAGATATGCGAGCGGTAGCTGAGGTAGCCGTTGGGCTTGCCCTCGGCGAACGGCGAGTCGGCGAACAGCGCGGTGGCGATCGGCTGCAGCGCCAGCGACACGCGGAACTTCCTGATCATGTCCGCTTCGCTGGCGTAATCCAGGTTGACCTGCACCGTGCAGGTGCGCGTCATCATGTCCAGGCCGAGCGAACCGACCTTGGGCATGTAGCGCTTCATGATCTGGTAGCGGCCCTTGGGCATCCACGGCATCTCGTCGCGGCGCCACTTCGGCTGGAAGCCCATGCCGAGGAAACCCAGGCCCAGTTCGTCGGCGACCTGCTTGACCTCGTTGAGGTGGCTGCCCACTTCGACGCAGGTGTCGTGGATGGTCGGCAGCGGCGCGCCGGACAGTTCCAACTGGCCGGCCGGCTCCAGCGTCACCGAGGCGCCATCGCGCAGCAGGGCGATGGTGTGCCCGGCTTCGCGCACCGGCTCCCAGCCGAAGCGGGTCAGGCCCAGCAGCAAGGCCTCGATGCCGCGCTCGCCGTCGAAGGTCGGCGGCCGCAGGTCGTCCAGCCGGAAGCCGAACTTCTCGTGCTCGGTGCCGATGCGCCACTGCGCTTCGGGTTTTTCTCCGGAGGCAAGCACCTCGACCAGTTCGGCGCGGTCGGTGATCGGCGTCTCGGCAACGTGGCTGGGGCTCGACAAGGGCAGGACTCGCACGGCGGGTGAGGCGATGTGGGGACCATCCCCTGCCATCGCAAGGCCCGCACTATAGCGTGCCGGGGGCGGGGCCCGCGTCGCTACCGGCGGCACTGCAGCATTCCATGGCCGCGCCACTGACGGCGTCGAGAGTGAGACGCAGCAAGCGTTCGCGGCGCCGGCTCGGCTAGGCTGCGGTCTCCTTCCCGCTCCGCCGCAGGCAGCGCCATGCGCCCGACCCACTCCGAACGCCATCGCACCGACCGCGCCGGCTGGCTGCGCGCGGCCGTGCTCGGCGCCAACGACGGCATCCTGTCCGTGGCCGGCCTGGTGGTCGGCGTCGCCAGCAGCGGCGCGTCGGCGGCCACGGTGCTGACCACCGGCATCGCCGGCCTGGTCGCCGGCGCGATGTCGATGGCCGCCGGCGAATACGTGTCGGTGCAATCGCAGGCCGACACCGAGCGCGCCGACCTGGCGCTGGAACGCCGCGAGCTGCACGAGGACCCGCAGAGCGAACTGGACGAACTCACCGCGATCTATCGCCAGCGCGGGCTGGACCCCGGCCTGGCCCGCCAGGTCGCCGAGCAGTTGACCGCGCACGATGCGCTGGGCGCGCACGCGCGCGACGAACTCGGCATCACCGAGAGCCTGCGTGCGCGCCCGCTGCAGGCGGCGG
>NZ_AQOJ01000141.1:0-2115 GCF_000364685.1 Xanthomonas sp. SHU 166 | reverse complement strand
ACGCCGCGCCGAAGCCAGCCGCGCCCAGGCCGCCGGCGCGAAGCTGCCGCCGAACCTGCAGGCCTTCATGGCACCGGCCGTGCCGCATGGCTCGGCCATCGCCCCCGAACGCCTGGCCGAGCGCCGCACCCGCTGGCTGCGCCTGCGCTGCGGCGAGCAGGCCTACGCCCTGGAACTGCTGAAGGTGCAGGAAGTGGTGCTGCCGGTGCCGCTGCTGGCGCTGCGCGGCACGCCGCCGGCCATGCTCGGCATCATGAACCTGCGCGGCCAGGTGGTGCCGGTGCTCGACCTCGGCGTGCACCTGGGCGCGGCGCCGATCGAGATGGACATGCAGACCCGGGTGGTGGTGCTGGAAGAGAACGGCGAGACCCTGGGCCTGCGCGTGTCCGCGGTGGAAGACGTGGCCAGCCTCAGCGACCAGCAGATCGAGCCGCCGGACAACGCCCGCATCTGCCGCATTTCCAACCATCTGTTCCGCGGCGTGGCGCGGCTGGCGCAGCAGCCGATGATCCTGCTCGACGCCGAGCAACTGCTGCACTGACCCGGGCCGGCGGGCGGCAACTGGGAACGGTGCCGCACTTTCCAACCGCCGCTAAAGCTTTTCAGGCCACGGCCGTTATCTGCCATAGAACCATTGGTGCGGAGCAATGATGAGCACAGTCCCCCTTGGCGAAGATCTCGGTATCGAGACCAGCGCCGACCTGAAACAACGCCTGACCGCGTTCCTTGCGTCGGACGACGTGCTGCGGCTGGACGCCGGCGAAGTCCGCCGCATCCATACCGCATCCGTACAGGTGCTGTGCGCATTCGTCGATGCCCGTCGCAAGGACGGCAAGCGCACCGAATTCGAGGCCTGCAACGCCACCTTTCGCGACGCGGCACGCCTGCTAGGGGTCAGCGAATCGCTGGGCCTTCCTGCAACCCCTGACAATCTGAAATCTGTGGAGAACGCGGCATGAGCGCACGTATCTTGGTAGTGGACGATTCGGCGTCGATGCGCCAGATGGTCTCCTTCGCCCTCACCTCGGCCGGCTTTGCCGTCGAAGAAGCCGAAGACGGCGCGGTCGCGCTGGGCCGCGCCAAGGGCCAGCGCTTCAACGCGGTGGTCACCGACGTCAACATGCCGAACATGGACGGCATCACCCTGATCCGCGAACTGCGGCAGCTGCCGGACTACAAGTTCACCCCGATGCTGATGCTGACCACCGAGTCGGCGGCGGAGAAGAAGTCCGAGGGCAAGGCGGCCGGTGCGACCGGCTGGCTGGTCAAGCCGTTCAATCCCGAACAGCTGATCGCCACCGTCCAGAAAGTCCTGGGCTGATCCCTCCCCTCCTTTTCCGGATTCCCGCCTCATGAGCATGGACCTGCAACGTTTCCACGCCACCTTCTTCGAGGAAAGCCGCGAAGGGCTGGACGCGATGGAAGCCGGATTGCTGTCGCTGGAAGAAGGCAATCGCGACCCCGAGACCATCAACTCGGTGTTCCGCGCCGCGCACTCGATCAAGGGCGGCGCCGCCACCTTCGGTTTCGAGGCGATGGCCGGCCTCACCCACGTGCTGGAGACGCTGCTCGACGAACTGCGCGCCGGCAAGCGCGAAGTCGAAGCGCACGCGATCGACGCCATCCTCGGCTCGGTGGACGTGCTGCGCGCCCTGCTGCGCGAAGCCGAACACGGCGTCCCGGCCGATCCGGCCGCGGTCAAGGCCGTGCACGAGCGCCTGCAGCACGCGTTGAACGGCGGCCCGGCCGCGCCCACCGTCGCCACCCCGGCGGCGAACCAGCCGGCCGAGCCGGAAGCCTGGCAGATCGGCTTCACGCCGGCGCCGTCGCTGTTCATGAGCGGCAACGACCCGCTGCGCATCATCCGCGAACTCGAACACCTCGGTCCGCTGCAGGTCGCCTGCCGCAGCACGCGCCTGCCCGGCTTCGCCGAACTCGATCCGCTCGAGGCCTACCTGGCCTGGGACCTGGGCCTGGTCGGCAAGATCCCGCGCAGCGCGATCGAAGACACCTTCGCCTGGGTCATCGACGACTGCGAGCTGGAAATCCGCCCGGTGCCGCCGCCGAGCCTGGCCACCGCGCCGGCGCCGGTGCTGACCGCGCCGCCGACCGCCG
>NZ_AQOJ01000140.1:0-4489 GCF_000364685.1 Xanthomonas sp. SHU 166 | reverse complement strand
GGCGGCGGCCATCGCCCCGCAGCGGGTGTGGCCGCCGCGCGAATTCTTCATGGCCAAGCGCGAGGAACTGCAGGCCCGCCACCAGCGCTTCGGCGACACCGCCGACAACCTTGAGCCGGACATCAAGGACGGCCCCGGCGGCCTGCGCGACCTGCATACGCTGGGCTGGATGGCGCTGCGCGCGTTCGGCGTGCGCGACCTGGAGCCGTTGATCGGGCTGGGCCATGTCGGCGGCGACGAGGCCGCCGCGCTGCGCCGCGAGCGCCGCGAACTGGCGCGCTTGCGCTACGGGCTGCACCTGGTCGCCAACCGTCCGGAAGAGCGCCTGCGCTTCGATTACCAGAAGACCCTGGCGCAGCGCCTGGGCTTCTCCGACGACGTCGAGAGCCTGGGCGTGGAAAAGATGATGCAGCGCTTCTATCGCAGCGCGGCGATCGTGCGCCGGCTCAGCGACCGGCTGCTGCAGCGCTTCGAGGAACAGTTCGACGGCGAAGCGCAGCCGCAGCCGCTGCACGGCGGCTTCTCGCTGCGCCGCGGCTATCTGGCTGCCGACGACGAGCGCTGGCCGCAGGCCGATCCGGTGCAGGTGTTCGCGCTGTTCGCCACCTGGGCCGCGCACGGCGAGATCCGCGGTCTGCATTCGCTGACCGCGCGCGCGCTGGCCGAGGCGCTGCCGCATCTGCCGGCCTACGCCAGCGCCAGCCCGACCGCGCGCGAGCGCTTCCTGGCGCTGCTGCGCGGCCCACGCGCGGTGCAGACGCTGACCCGGATGGCGCGGCTGGGCGTGCTCGGGCAGTGGATCCCCGCCTTCGCGCAGGTGTCCGGGCGCATGCAGTTCGACCTGTTCCACGTGTACACCGTCGACCAGCACACGCTGATGGTGCTGAAGAACATGGCGGTGTTCGCCAACGCGCGCGCCGACGAACGCTTCTCCATCGCCCACGAAGTCTGGCCGCGGCTGCGCAAGCCGGAACTGCTGCTGCTGGCCGGCCTGTTCCACGACATCGCCAAGGGCCGCGGCGGCGACCATTCGGAGCTGGGCGCGGTGGATGCGCGCGCGTTCTGCGCCGCGCACGCGCTCAGCGCCGCCGACACCGAGCTGGTCGCCTGGCTGGTCGAGCAGCATCTGCGCATGTCGGTGACCGCGCAGAAGCAGGACATCGCCGATCCGGAGGTGATCCATCGCTTCGCCAGCCTGGTCGGCGACCGCGAGCGCCTGGACTATCTGTACCTGCTGACCTGCGCCGACATCGCCGGCACCAGCCCCAAGCTGTGGAATGCGTGGAAGGATCGGCTGCTGGCCGACCTGTACTTCGCCGCGCGCCGCGCCCTGCGCGAAGGCCTGGAGCATCCGCTGCCGGTGGCCGAGCGCCTGCAGGAGGCGCGCGAGGCCGCGCGCGCGCTGATGCACATCCAGGGCCACGACGACGCCATCATCGACCGCCAGTTCGCCGGCATGCCGGACGAAAGCTTCCTGCGCTTCCGTCCCGAGCAACTGGCCTGGCAGGCGACCTCGCTGATGGAGGTGGAACTCGGTGGCACCCTGGTCAAGGTGCGCCCGGTCACCCCCGACGACGCGGCGCTGGAAGTGTTCGTGTATTCGCCGGACCGCGACGGCCTGTTCGCCGCGATCGTGATGACCCTGGACCGGCTCGGCTACGGCATCCATCGCGCGCGCGTGCTCGACGCCCCGCACGGGGCGATCTTCGACACCTTCGAGGTGATGCCGGCCGACGCCTTCGCCAGCGGCGACATCGCGCAGTTGCAGGCCGGACTGCGCGAGGCGCTGGCCGGCGACCTGGCGCGGCTGCGCCCGGCGCGGCGGGTGGTGCCGCGCCAGCTGCGGCATTTCCGCTTCGCCCCGCGCATCGAATTCCGCGAAAGCCTCGACGGCCGCCTGACCCGGCTCAGCCTGGTCGCGCCGGACCGCCCCGGGCTGCTGTCGGACGTGGCCCAGGTGCTGCGCCGGCAGCACCTGCGCGTGCACGACGCGCGCATCGCCACCTTCGGCGAGCGCGCCGAGGATCTGTTCCACATCACCGACGAGCACAACCTGCCGTTGCCCGACGCCGCCCGCCAGGCGTTGCAGGCCGCGCTGCAGGCCTGTCTGGACCCCGATACCCCGCCTGGAGACCCCCGCTGATGGCCACCAAGAAGCCTGCCGCCAAGAAGCCTGCCGCCAAGAAGTCCGCTGCCAAGACGGCGGCCCCCAAGAAGACGGCCAAGCCGGTTGCCGCAAAGCCGGCGGCGCCGACCGTGGCGAGCAAGCCCGCCAAGCCCGCGCCGAAGCCGCTGCGCGCCAAGCCGGTGGCCGTGCCCAGCGCCGACGAGCTGAAGTTCACCATCGACAGCGCCTTCGAGCGCCGCGCCACGCTGACGCTCGACGAGATCGAGGGCTCGACCCGGCCGGTGGTCAACCGCGTCATCGACGGCCTGGAAAGCGGCGAGTTCCGTGTCGCCGAGCCCGACGGGCACGGCGGCTGGAAGGTCAACGAGTGGCTGAAGAAGGCGGTGCTGCTGTATTTCCGGGTCAACGAGATGGCCGTGGTGGAAGCGCAGCCGGCGCCGTTCTGGGACAAGGTGGAAGCGCGCTTCGCCGGCTATCACGAAGCCGAGTTCCGCAAGGCCGGCGTGCGCGTGGTGCCGGGCGCGGTGGCGCGCCGCGGCAGCTACTTCGGCAAGGACGTGGTGCTGATGCCGAGCTTCACCAACATCGGTGCGCACGTGGGCGAGGGCACCATGGTCGACACCTGGGCCACGGTCGGTTCCTGCGCGCAGATCGGCAAGCACTGCCACCTGTCCGGCGGCGCCGGTATCGGCGGCGTGCTCGAGCCGCTGCAGGCCAGCCCCACCATCATCGAGGACCACTGCTTCATCGGCGCGCGCTCGGAGGTGGTGGAGGGCGTGGTGGTCGGCCACCACAGCGTGATCGGCATGGGCGTGTTCCTGGGCCAGAGCACGCGCATCTACAACCGCGCCACCGGCGAGATCTCCTACGGCTACGTGCCGCCGTACAGCGTGGTGGTGTCCGGGCAGTTGCCGTCCAAGGACGGCTCGCACTCGCTGTACTGCGCGGTGATCGTCAAGCAGGTCGACGCCAAGACCCGCAGCAAGACCAGCGTCAACGATCTCCTGCGCGGGCTGGCTGACTGAGATGCCGGCGGCGGTGCCGGACCTGGCCGAGGCCGCGGCTTACCGGCACCCGTCCGCCGCCTGGTACGGGCGCGCGCTGCCGCGCCTGCTGCATGCGCCTGGCTGGACCCGGCTGCGGCGTGCGTTGACGCAACGCTGGCCGCTGCCGGCGCTTGTGAGCGACGTGCGCGAGGTGGTCTATCTGAACTGGTGGGTCGACGTGCGTCGCGCCCCGCCACCGCCGCCGGGTTACGCCCATGTCGTCCACCAGGGGCGCACGCCGTACACCATCCTCAGCTATCGCCACGGCCATTTCGGTCCGGCCCTGGCCGGACCGCTGCGGAAGCTGCTGCCATCGCCGCTGCAGAGCAACTGGCGGTGGTACCTGCGTCGCGTGGACGATGTGAACGCCGGGCCGGTGGTGCTGTTCGACCGCAACGTGATGGATGGATTGGCCTACGTGGCCGGCGCACGCGCCGCCAGCGACGCCATGCAGCCGCACCTGGCCGCGCGCTTCGTGCACGCGCTGCAGTCCGATGGCAGCGGCCACACGCAGATCGAGCCGGGGCAGGGCAGCGCGCCGGCGCTGCAACTGCACTGGCAGCCTGCCGAGGTCTGGCACGATGCCGACTGGACGCCGGCGTTCGCCACGCGCGAGGCCCTGCTGCGCTTCCTCACCTGCCAGGACGAGGCCATCGCGCGCACCTGCGACGGCCGCTGGGCCAGCACCCGCATCGCCTTGCCGGTGGACCCGGCCACGCTGCAGCCGTTGCGGCTGACCGGGGCGCTGACCTGCCCGCGGCTGCAGGCGCTGGGTGTCGCGCTGGAGGAGGGATTGGCCTTTCGCCTGCCGCGTGTCGCGTTCCGGGTGGTGTCCGAACGGCTGCTCTGAGCGCCTGGCGCCTGGGTAACGCCGGCAGCGTGCAACATGTTCGAGCGGTTCCGTCGCGTGCCCGCGGCACAGGGCCATGCGCGCCGGTTGCACCGCGGCGTCGCCGTGCCTGTTGCGTCGACGCTCGCCTCCGCCTGGGTGATCGACGCTGCAGGAGATGGACGGCCGGCCGTCGGTTGAACCGGGCGATCCCGCGGCCGGTCGGGAGCGCTGTGCATACCCGACGTACATGGGTGGCCCGATACGCTGGCGCACGCGATTGCGCCACTGCCGCCACGTCAGGGGACGGAACGGAAGAGGCCTGGCGCGCTGCCACCAACGAACAGGAGAGACCGATGCGTACGATCATGTGGGCTTGCTGGATGACGGCGGCGTTCGCGCTGTCCGGGTGCGGCCGTGAGGGCGCGCCGGCGTCGACGACGCCCAAGCAGGGCGACACGCCTTCGGCGGCCGCCGCTGCGCCCA
>NZ_AQOJ01000139.1:0-2063 GCF_000364685.1 Xanthomonas sp. SHU 166 | reverse complement strand
CGGGACCGCCTCCGCCCGGCGGCCCGCGCCCGCCCGGTCCACCGCCGCCTGGGGTGTCCGCCGGCGCCGGCGTGATCGTGCCGGCCGGCAGCACGATGATCCGCGACACCTGCACCGCGCTGCCCGAGCAGGAAGTCTGCGCGCGCCTGAGCGATCGTCGCTGGGAGCTGATCCGTCGCTACAACAGCGCGCTGCAGAGCGAGCGCCGCGCAATGGAAACCGAGCAGCGCGGCATCGATGCGCGTCTGGCGCGCGACTGCGGCGGCAGCTGATGCGGCGCGCACTCTGCCTCGCCGTGGTGCTGACCTGTGCCGGCGCCGCGCACGCCGAACCGGTGGTGTTCTATCGCTGCACCGACGCGCAGGACAACCTGACCATCCAGAACCAGCCCTGTCCCAAGGGCATGCGCCAGCAGAAGAAAATCATGCAGGGCGTCAGCAGCGCCGCACTGCCGACCAGGCTCGTGGCCAAGCCTGCGCCATCGTCGCCACCGGCGAGCGCCGCGAACGATGCCACGCCTGCGGACGCGCCGGCCACGGCCGACACCGCGGCAGCTGCACCGCCACCGCCACCGCCTCCAAAGCTGCCCCCGCCATCGCTGTACACCTGTACAACCCGCGAGCAATCGTCTTACATCGGCGAGGCCGCCGAACCGCCGCCGCGGTGCGTGCCGCTGCCCACCACGGACCTGGATGGCGGACCCAACCAGGCCGGCGGCAGCGCCTGCGAAGTGCTGCGCGACCAGTGCCAGCCGCTGCCCGCCGAGCAGCTGTGCGATGCCTGGAAGAATTACGTGGCCGAAGCCGAGACGCACTGGCGCTTCGCCGTGCCCGAGCATGCCGAAGCGCTGCACGCGGAGTTCGAACGCCGTCAGCACCTGCTCGAGGCCAGCAACTGCGGCGCAGAACAGCCAGCGCCGTAATCCATCTCGCTCCCGCGTGGGGTGCGCCTGGTTGAGTAGGAGCGGCTTCAGCCGCGACCGAGCGTTACCTGGAAAGCCTGGTCGCGGCTGAAGCTGCTCCTACGGATTACCCCGCAACCGATCCACCGCAGTAAGCGCGCACCCACCTTGTGGGAGGGACTTCAGTCCCGACGACATACGCCCGGGGCCTGGCTGCACTGCGCCTTTCGGCCGGCGCCCGGCGCACGCGGCCGCCGCACAGCCGCTAGAACCCGTAACGCAAAAAGCCCCCATCCACCGCGATGCATTCGCCAGTGATGTAGCTGGCCGCCGGCAGGCACAGGAAGCCGACCGCCGCCGCCACTTCCTCCGGTTCGCCGATACGGCGCATCGGCGTGCGCTCGATCACCTGCTCGTAGTAGTCCGGGTCCGACAGCGGCCCGGAGGTGCGGCGGGTACGGATGTACCAGGGCGCCACCGCATTGACCCGGATGCCGTCCTCGGCCCATTCGGCGGCGAGGTTGCGGGTGAGCTGGTGCAACGCCGCCTTGGTCATGCCGTAGGGCGCGCCGCTGCGCACGTGGGTCAGCCCGGACACGCTGCCGACGTTGACGATCGCCGAGGCCGCGTGCTGCGCCAGCAGCGGATGCGCGTAGCGCGACAGTTCGAACGCGGAGAACAGGTTGGTCTCGAAGATGCCGCGCCATTCGTCCTCGGTGTAGTCCACCGCGGCCTTGCTGACGTTGCCGCCGGCGTTGTTGATCAGCAGGTGCAGGCCATCGGCATGGTCCTCGACCCAGTCCAGGATCTCGCGGCGATCCTCGTCGTCGGCGACGTCGGCGGCCAGCGCCAGGATCTCACGCTCGGGAAAGGTCTCGCGCAACTCGTCGCGCGCTGCTTCCAGCGCGTCGAGGTCGCGCGCCACCAGCAGCAAGTCGGCACCGAACCCGAGCAGTTCGCGCGCGATCGCCAGGCCGATGCCGGCGCTGGCGCCGGTGATCAGCGCGGTCTGTCCGTCCAGCCGCCAACGGTGCTGCATGCGCGTGCCTGTCTGCTCACATGGGAGGCGTAGGATGATACCTCCACCCTCGAGGAGGTCGCCGCCATGTCCGCACCACTGCGCAGGATGACGTTGGCATTGCCGCTGCTCGCACTGCTGGCC
>NZ_AQOJ01000138.1:0-4114 GCF_000364685.1 Xanthomonas sp. SHU 166 | reverse complement strand
GCAAGCCGGCACCGCCGCAACCGCCCGATGCGCCGCCACCGCCGAAGGCCAGCGCATTGCGCAGCGCCATCGCCCAGCCGCTGGACCGCGCCAGGCAGACCCAGGCCACGCTCGACCGTGCCGCGGCCGCGCAGAACGCCGCGCTCGACGCCGCGACCGCGCAATGAACAACGCCGGCCACGGGGGCCGGCGTTGCAGGAAGCAGGCGACGCGCTCGCAAGAGCGCGCCGCTGCCGGCGCAGGGCCGGCTTACAGACCGCAGAAGCAGTAGGCCAGCGCCTTCACCGGTGCGCCCGGACGGGTGTCGGCCGCGTCCTTGACGAAGCGCAGCTGGGTGTCCAGTTCCGGCAGGCTGCGCGCCAGCAGGGCGTGGCCCAGCGCCGAGTCGCTCAGCATCCACACGCCCAGGCGGCTGCCGGCGAACCCGCTGACGAACTGCGCGAACGGCGTGGCCGGCTTCTCGACGTAGCGCACCCGGTACTTGTCCGGGCCGCCCAGCTTGGCGCGCGCGGCGGCATCGGCCACCGCGTCCTTGAAGCCGCCGAACGCGTCCACCAGCCCGCGCTCCTTGGCCTGCGCACCGCTCCAGACGCGGCCGCGCGCGACCTGGTCGATGGCCTCGACCGACTTGCCGCGCGCCTGCGCGACCTTGCCGGTGAAGTCGGCATAACCTTTGTTGATCACCGACTGGATCAGTTGGCCCACCGCCGGATCCATCGGCCGGGTCATGTCGAAGGCGCCGGCGAAGCGGGTGGTGCCCACGCCGTCGGTGTGCACGCCGATCTTGTCCAGGGTGCGGGTGATGTTGGGGATCATGCCGAAGATGCCGATCGAGCCGGTGATCGTCGACGGATCGGCGTAGATGCGATCGGCGTTCATGCTGATCCAGTAGCCGCCGGACGCGGCCAGGTCGCCCATCGACACCACCACCGGCTTGCCAGCGGCCTTCAGCGCCACCACCTCGCGGCGGATCTGCTCGGAGGCGAACACTTCGCCGCCGGGCGAATCCACGCGCAGCACCACCGCCTTGACCGCGTCGTCGTCGCGCGCCTGGCGCAGCAGCGCCGCGGTCGACTCGCCGCCGATGCGGCCGGCCGGCTGTTCGCCGCCGCTGATCTCGCCCGCGGCGACCACCACCGCCACCTGCGGACGCGAGTCCACCGGCGAACGGCGCAGGTCCAGCTGCTGCAGGTAGCCGTCCAGGTCGACGTTGCGATAGCCGGTGTCGGCATCGTCGTCGGCCACGCCACGCTTGGCCAGCAGCTGCTCGACGTCCTCGCGGGTCTTCAGGCCGTCCACCAGTTTCTGCTGCAGGGCGAACTTGGCCAGGTCGCCGCCGGCGGCGGCCACGCCCTCGGGCATGGTGTCGATGCCGGCATTGATCTGCTCAGGCGCCAGCTTGCGCGCCTTGGCGATGTCGGCCACGTAGCGCTGCCACACATCGTTCATCCAGAACAGGTCGGCTTCCTTGGACGCCGCCGAGGCCGCGTCGAGCACGTACGGCTCGGCGGCGGACTTGTATTCGCCGACCTTGAACAGGTGCACGTCCACGCCGAGCTTGTCCTGCAGGCCCTCGCGGAAGTACTGGCGGTAGCGGCCCAGGCCTTCCAGGGTCATCGAGCCCATCGGGTCCAGGTAGACCTCGTTGGCCTGCGCGGCCAGCAGGTACTGCCACTGATTCAGATTGTCGCTGTAGGCGACGATCTGCTTGCCGGAGCTGCGCAGGTCCTGCAGCGCCTTCTCCACCTCGCGCATCGAGGCGAAGCCGCTGGGCTGCAGCTTGTCCAGGCGTAGCGCCACGCGCTCGATCTTCGGATCGGTCTTGGCCGCCTCGATCGCGCGCACCAGGTCGCGCAACTGGATCTCCTGCGCGCCCTTGTCGTTCATCGCCTTGGCCAGCGCGCGGCTGACCGGGTCGGCGCTGAACTGCTCGACCAGCTTGCCTTCCGGCGCGATCAGCAGCGTGGTGCGGTCGCGCAGCGCCTTGCCGCCGTCGCCGCGCGCCATGGCGAACACCATCGCCAGCAGGATCAGCAACAGGAAACCGAAGAACACCAGGTTGAAGATCAACCGGCGGGTGAAGTTCATCACATCCCACAGGCCGACGAAGAAGTTGGCGACGGGGCTGCGACGCACGGGTTGGTTCATGGAAAGCTCCGAAAGGAAGGCGTCTTGCGCCTGCGCAGCATACCGGCTGCGTCAGGCGCCGCACATGCGTCTGAAGTCAGGGGGCCGCCGGCGCGGCCAGCAGCCGCGCGCTGCTCCAGCGGAAGCGCGCACCCATCATCACCGCGGCCGCGGTCAGCCCCAGGATCAGGCCGATCCACATGCCCTGCGGTCCCCAGCCCAGCCACAGGCCGAGGCCGGCGCCCAGCGGCATGCCCAAGCCCCAGTAGGAGCACAGGGCCAGCAACATCGGCACGCGGGTGTCCTTGAGGCCGCGCAGCGCGCCAGCCGACAGCACCTGCACGCCATCGGGGAACTGGAAGGTGGCCGCGTACAGCAGCAGCGTGGAGGCCAGCGCCGCCACCGCCAGATCGCTGGTGTAGACGCCGACGATGGCGTCGTGGCCGACCAGCAGCACCAGCGCCGACAGCGCCTGGGTGCCGAGCACGATCGCATAGCCGGCCCAGGCCGCGCCGCGCACGCCTACCGCGTCGCCGGCACCGGCGGCGCGGCCGACCCGCACCGTGGTCGCCTCGGCCACGCCCATCGGCACCATGAAGCACAGCTGCGCCACGTTGATCGCGATCTGGTGCGCCGCCGCCGGCACCTCGCCGAGCCGCGCGATCAGCAGCGCGGTGACGATGAACAGGCCGCCTTCCATCAGGATGGTCACGCCGATCGGCAGCCCGGTCTTGAGCAGCCCGACGATCGCGCGCAGGTCCGGCGCCTCGAACCGCGCGAACAGGCGCAACGGCGCAAAGCGCCTGGACCGCGCCAGGTAGATGGCGAAGCACAGCGCCTGCGCCCACATCATGATCGCCGAGGCCATGCCCAGGCCACCGGCGCCGTGCTCGCGCAGGCCCCACAGGCCGAAGGTCAGCGCATAGCCGAGCGGCGCCAGCAGCAGCAGGCCGCCGAAGCCGAGCAGCATGGTCGGCAGGGTCCAGTGCATGCCTTCGCTGAGGTAGCGCATGCAGAAGTACAGCACCAGCGCCGGCACGCCCCAACGGATCGCAAGCAGGAAGTCGCGCGCGCCGGGCACGATCTCCGGGGCGATGCCCAGTTGCGGCAGCGCCATCGGCATCACGCTGAGGAACGCGAACATCAGCAGGCCCAGGCCGAGCGACAGCCACAGCGCCTGGCGGAACAGCGGCCCGATCTGCGCATGGCGCTTGGCGCCGTCGAGCTGCGACACCGAGGCGGTCAGGGCGATCAGGGTGCCGATCGGGATCATCATCGGCAGCCACAGCAGCGCGGTGCCGACCGTCACCGAGGCCAGCGTGCGGGTGCCGTGGTGGCCGGCGATCACGTTGTCGACGAAGCTGATCAGGCCGGTGGAGACGTGCCCCAGGACCAGCGGCAGGGCGAGCTGCGCGGTGGTGCGCAGTTCGCGGCCCCGGACCGAGGCCGGGGTGGAAGACGAAAACATTGCAAGACTCTGGCGATCCCGCCGACTGCGGCCGCGCAGACAGCGCCGGCACCGGGTGGCGGAGGCCGGGCATTCTACCCGCTGCGGCGGATGACTGCAGGAAAGCCGGGACCCGGGGCCCGGGACCGGGGACCCGGAAAGCCAGAGCGCCCGAAGCGACTCAACGTGCGGCGCGCTGCTTCAGCCAGGCACCACGGCTGTCGGCGCCCTGCGCCAGCAGGTCGCGGCGCAAGGCGGCACGGTCCTGCGGCGGGGTGCGTTGCGACAACAGCGCCAGATGCTCGCGCTGGTCCGCCGGCAGGCCGCGCAACAGGCCCAGCAGTGCCTGCCGCTGCGCCTCCGGGACGTAGCCCAGCAGCGGCTGCAGCGCCCAGAACTCGGCACCCAGTTCCGGGCCGAGCAACCAGCCGTGGCGCTCCAGGGCGTCCATCTCGGCGAACTGCGCATGCAGGCTGTGCTGCTGCTCGATCGGCAGACCGGCGAAGGCCGTGGCGACCTGACGCAGCCGCGCCTGCGCCG
>NZ_AQOJ01000137.1:0-4038 GCF_000364685.1 Xanthomonas sp. SHU 166 | reverse complement strand
GCCGGGATCCCGGCGGCCGCGGCGCTGGCGGCGGTGCCGACCTTCCCCGCCCCGCAGAACGACGAACAATTGACGCAGCTGCGCGACGAACTGTCGCTGATGCGGCAGATGATCGAGCGCGAGATGAACCGCCTCACCGACGAGCGCCTGCGCGGCTCGCCGGTCCGCGCCCAGGCGCTGGAGCTGATGGACGACTACGGCTTCGACAGCGGCATCACCCGCGACGTGGTCATGCAGATCCCCGCCGACCTCGAGCTGCACCGCGGCCGCGGGCTGATGCTGGGCCTGCTGTCCAAGCGCCTGCCGATCGCCGCGCTGGACCCGCTCGAGGAAGGCGGCGTGATCGCCCTGATCGGCCCGACCGGCGCCGGCAAGACCACCACCATCGCCAAGCTAGCCTCGCGCTTCCTGGAGCGCCATGCCGCCCGCGACGTGGCCCTGGTCACCACCGACACCATCCGCGTCGGCGGCCGCGAACAGCTGCACAGCTACGGCCGCCAGCTCGGCATCGCCGTGCACGAGGCCGACAGCGACGCCGCGCTGCAGCAGCTGCTGGAGCGCCTGGCCGACTACAAGCTGGTGCTGATCGACACCGCCGGCATGGGCCAGCGCGACCGCGCCCTGGCCGCCCAGTTGCACTGGCTGCGCGCCTCGCGCGTGGTCCGATCCTTGCTGGTCCTCCCCGCCAACGCCCATTTCTCCGACCTGGACGAGGTGGTGCGCCGGTTCGCCGGCGCCGACCCACAGGGGGTCATCCTGACCAAGTTGGACGAGACCGGGCGGTTCGGCAGTGCCTTGTCGGTGGTCGTGGACCACCGTCTCCCCATCACCTGGGTGACCGATGGACAGCGTGTGCCGGACGACCTGCACCGCGCCAACGCCGCCAGCCTGGTATTGCGCCTTGAAGATTTGCGGCGCGCTGCCGATAAGCCCTGTACTCCGGAGCAGACCCATGCCGTCGCGTGACTACGTCAATCTGACCAATGCCTTCCCCCTGTCGGCGACGCGCAGCGAACCGCTGGGTCCGGTGCGCACCATCGCCGTGACCGGCGGCAAGGGCGGCGTGGGCAAGACCAACATCTCGGTGAACCTGTCCATGGCGCTGGCCGACATGGGCAAGCGCACCCTGCTGCTGGACGCCGACCTGGGCCTGGCCAACGTCGACGTGCTGCTCGGGCTGACCCCCAAGTTCACGGTGGCCGACCTGGTCGCCGGGCGCTGCACCCTGGAAGAGGTGCTGATCGACATGCCCAACGGGCTGATGGTGGTGCCCGCCGCCTCCGGCCGCCGCTACATGGCCGAGCTGCCGCCGGCCCAGCACGTCGGCCTGGTCAACGTGTTCTCCGAGCTGCAGCGCGAGCTGGACGTGATGATCGTCGACACCGCCGCCGGCATCACCGACAGCGTGCTGACCTTCTGCCAGGCCGCGCAGGACGCGGTGGTGGTGGTCTGCGACGAGCCGGCCTCGATCACCGACGCCTACGCCCTGATCAAGGTCCTCTCGCGCGAGCGCGGCGTGGACCGGGTGCAGATCGTCGCCAACATGGTCCGCGACCTCAACGAAGGCCGCCTGCTGTACGACAAGCTCAGCCGGGTCTGCGAGAAGTTCCTCGGCGACGTGTCGCTGAACTACCTGGGCTGCGTGCCGCAGGACGACTGGCTGCGCCTGTCGGTGCAGCGCCAGCAGCCGGTGGTCAAGGCCTACCCGTCCAGCCCGTCGGCGCAGGCGATCTCCGAGATCGCCCGGCGCACCGCACGCTGGCAGGCGCCGACCGCCCCGCGCGGCAACGTCGAGTTCTTCGTCGAGCGCATCATCCAGCGCGGGGTGGCCGCATGAACGCCGCCGCCCACTACCGCGCCGTCCAGCGCAACAGCGCCAACGACTACATCACCCAGCACTCGGACCTGGTCCGGCGCATCGCCCACCACCTGGCGGCGCGGCTGCCGGCCAGCGTCGAGATCGACGACCTGATCCAGGCCGGCATGATCGGCCTGATCGAGGCCTCGCGCAGCTACGACGCCGAACAGGGCGCCTCGTTCGAGACCTACGCCTCGATCCGCATCCGCGGCGCGATGATCGACGAGATCCGCCGCGGCGACTGGGTGCCGCGCTCGGTGCACCGCCGCGCCCGCGACGCCGCCTCGGCGATCCGCAAGATCGAACAGAGCACCGGCCGCGCCGCCGCCGCCAACGAAGTGGCCGCGGCGATGGACATGCCGCTTCCCGAATACCTGCGTTTGATGGAAGATGCCGCCCGCGGCCAGGTGCTGAGCCTGGAGTCGCGCATCGAGGACCATGGCGAGCTGGATACCATCGCCAAGGGCGGACCCAATCCGCAGCAGATGCTCGAGCGCAGCGAATTCGGCCGCGAGCTGGGCAAGGCCATCGCGCAGTTGCCCGAACGCGAGCAGTTGGTGCTGTCGCTGTACTACGAGCAGGAATTGAACCTCAAGGAAATCGGCGCGGTGCTCGGGGTCAGCGAGTCGCGCGTGTGTCAGATCCATGGCCAGGCCACGGTACGGTTGCGCGGACGCCTGAAGGCGTTCGAGGTCGCCGATGCCGGTCTGGAAGACGAAGAATAGGAACCCTTAGGAGTCAGTGGTGAACAAGAACATGCGGATTTTGATCGTGGACGATTTCTCGACGATGCGACGCATCGTCAAGAATCTGCTCGGCGATCTGGGCTTCACCAACACCGCCGAGGCCGAAGACGGCAACAGCGCCCTGGCCGCGCTGCGCTCGGCGCCGTTCGAGTTCGTGGTCACCGACTGGAACATGCCGGGCATGACCGGCATCGATCTGCTGCGCAACATCCGCGCCGACGACAAGCTCAAGCACCTGCCGGTGCTGATGGTCACCGCCGAGGCCAAGCGCGAGCAGATCATCGAGGCCGCGCAGTGCGGCGTGAACGGCTACATCATCAAGCCGTTCACCGCGCAGACGCTGCAGGAGAAGCTGGGCAAGATCTTCGAACGCCTGGGAGCGACCGCCTAAATGGAAGCCACCGCCGAACGTACCGCCCTGATCGAACGCCTGCAAGGCGCGCTGGACGCGCTGGAGAACGGCGACGAGGCCGGCTGGCGCAGGGAGATCGACACCCTCGCCGCCTGGCGCACGCGGCCGATGATGCAGGGCCTGAGCCGGCTCGCGCGCGATCTGGGGCAGGCGCTCGGCGAACTGCCGGTGGTGCCCAGCGAGGCCGGCGAGCTGGACGACGCCTGCTCGCGCCTGGACCACGTGGTGGAGATGACCGAACAGGCCAGCCACCGCACCCTGGACCTGGCCGAGGAATGCCGTGCGCTGGCCGACCAGCTCGCCGCCGGCGGCCTCAGCGGCGACCAGAGCGAGATCCTCGACAAGATCCGCCACAACCTCACCGAAATGGCCCTGGCGCAGAGCTTCCAGGATCTGACCGGGCAGATCATCCGTCGCGTCGCCGGCATCGTGCGCCGCGTGCACGAAGGCTTCGGCGCGCTGGGTCTGCCGCCGAAGGAAGAAAACAAGAAGGCCGACGGCAGCCTGGCCGGCCCGGCCCTGCCCGGCCTGGACCGCCACGGCGTATCGCAGCACGACGCCGACGACCTGCTGTCCGGATTGGGACTGTAATGCCATGAGCGCCGTACCCGACGACATCGCTGCCGACTTCATCATCGAGGCCCAGGAGATCCTGGACCGGCTCGGCGAGCAGCTGGTGTCGCTGGAGCAGGCGCCCGAGGACAGCGGCCAGCTCAACGCCGTGTTCCGCGGCTTCCACACGCTCAAGGGCGGTGCCGGCTTCCTGGCGATCAACGCCATGGTCGAGCTGTGCCACGCCGCGGAGGAAACCCTGGGCATGGCCCGTGCCGGCCAGGCCACCCTGCAGGCGCGGCACTTCGACGCCGCGCAGCAGTCGCTGGACTACCTGCAGTCGATGCTCGATGCCTTCGGCAGCGGCCAGGAGCCGCCGCGCGCGCCGCCGGAGCTGATCGCGCAGTTCGACGCGCACGGCGACGACGCACCGGCGCCGGCACCCGCGAAGAGCGCCGCGCCCGCGCCCA
>NZ_AQOJ01000136.1:0-5786 GCF_000364685.1 Xanthomonas sp. SHU 166 | reverse complement strand
GGGACTTCAGTCCCGACGCATTGCGCCATCGGAAGGCTCACCACCTCGCGCGTCGCGGATGCATGACCGCTGACTGCTGCGGAACGGCGCGATGCGTGACGGACACCGGTGGTTGGCGCTGTCCCGAAGGCGCCCCGCGGGCGCTGCGCCTGCCGCACGTCGACGGCAGGCGCCTCGGTATGCGGCCGGCTCAGCGCAGCTCGCGTTCGAACAGCTTGAGGATGCGCTTGTACTCGTCCAGCCAGGAATCGGCGCGGGTGAAGCCGTGCTTCTCCAGCGGGTACGGCGCGATCTCCCAGTTGTCCTTGTGCAGCTCGATCAGCTTCTGGGTCATGTCGACCGAGTCCTTGAAGAACACGTTGTCGTCGACCATGCCGTGGGCGATCAGCAGGTGGTCGCGCAGGCCGCTGGCGTATTCGATCGGCGAGGAGGTGCGGTAGGCCTCCGGGTCCAGGTCCGGGGTGTTGAGGATGTTGGAGGTGTACTCGTGGTTGTACTGGCTCCAGTCGGCGACCGGGCGCAGCGCGGCGCCGGCCTTGAACGTGCCGGGGCTGCGGAACAGCGCCATGTAGGTCATGAAGCCGCCGTAGGAACCGCCGTAGATGCCGGCACGGCCACGGTCGCCCTGCTTGCTGTCGACCAGCCAGTCCAGGCCGTCCAGGTAGTCCTCCAGTTCCGGGTGGCCCATGTCGCGGTAGATCGCGGTGCGCCAGTCGCGGCCGTAGCCGGCGCTGGCGCGGTAGTCCAGGTCCAGCACGATGTAGCCCTTCTGCACCAGCAGGTTGTGGAACATCTGCTCGCGGAAGTACGGGGTGTAGCGCGCCGACACGTTCTGCAGGTAGCCGGCGCCGTGCACGAACATCACCACCGGATAGCGCTTGCCCGGCTCCGGCTGCGCCGGACCGTAGTACTTGCCCCAGACGGTGCCGGCGCCGTGCTTGGACGGCACCTGCACGAACTGCGGCTGCACCCACGGGCGCGCCTTGAACGCGGCACTGCGGGTGTCGGTGAGCACGCGCGCGTTGCCGCCGGCGGCCGGCAGCACCGCCAGTTGCGGCGGCAGGTAGGGGCCGGAGTAGTGCACCAGCAACTGCTGGCCGTCCGGCGACAGCGCGAAGTCCTCCACGCCGTCCAGCGAGGTCAGCTCGGCGACGCTGTCGTTGCGCAGGTCGAGCTTGCACACCTCGTAGTCGCCCGGCCACTTGCGGTTGCACAGGAACAGGAAGCCCTGGCCGTCGGCGCTGACCACCGGCGCGGACACTTCCCACTTGCCGGAGGTGCGCTGGCGCGGCTTCTCGTTGCCGCGCTGGGTGTACAGGTGCGAATAGCCGGACTGCTCGGACAGCAGCCACAGGGTCTGGTTGTCCGGCATCCAGCCGAAGTCGTTGAAGCTCCAGTTGATCCAGGCCGGATCGGTGAGGCGGTGGCGCGGCTGCAGCACCGCCTTGTCCAGGTCGACGCTGGCGATCCAGCGGTCCTTGTTGTCCACCGCACGCAGCAGCACGGCGACGTTGCGGCCGTCCTCGCTCCAGTGCATCGAGGCGCCGCTGCCGTCGCCGTCGGTTTCCACGCGCACCGCGCGCGGACCCTGCAGCGGCTCCTGCTTGGCGGCCTTGCGCAGCGCCGCCAGCGGATCGGTGCCGATGCCGGGCAGCACCGACAGGTCGAGCTTGCGCGCGCTGCCGGCCACCGCATCGACCAGCCACAGGGTCTGCGCCACCGGCGAATTGCGCCCGACCAGGGTGCGCGCTTCCTGGAACTCGGCGTAGCCGGATTCGGTCACGTACTTGGGCATCTTGCTGTCGCGGCCTTCCTCGGCGCCCTTGGCGTGGGTGACCACCAGCAGGTGGCGGCCGTCCGGCGACAGCGCACTGTCGTCGACCACCACGTCGTCGCCCAGGTACACCGGTGCCGGCGCGCGGCTGCTGTCGGCGCGGCGCCAGGCTTGCTCCTGCTGGCGCAGCAGCTCGCGCTGGGCGCGGTCGCGGGCCAGGGTCTCCAGCGTGCGCAGTTGCTGCTCGCGCAGCACGTCGGGCTTGGGCGCGGCATCGGGATCGCGCTCGGCCTTGAGCACCGCGGCCTGCTGCACGCCGCCGCCCGGGCTCCAGCGGTACCAGTCGTTGCCGACCCGCCACAGCGCGCCGCCATCGGTGGTGAACTGCGGCCGCGCGGCGGCCTGGTTGCTGCGGGTCAGCTGGGTCAGCGCGCCGCTGCGCAGGTCGCGCAGGAATACGTCGCCGTTGCGCACGAACAGCATGCGCTGGCGGCGGGTGTCGTAGACCGGGTTGGCCGCGTCCAGGGTGCTGCGCTGGGCGTCCTCGACCCGCTGCGCGGCGCCGCCGTCGACGCCCTGGCGGTAGGTGTCGCGCACCGGGCTGCCGGTGCGCTTGAGCTGGTACTGCACCTGGCGCCCGTCCCAGGCCCACCAGGCGTCCTCGACCGGCGGCCCGATCCAGTCCGGATCGGCCATGGCCTGCTCGATGGTCAGCGGGGCGGCGGCCTCCTGGGCCGCGGCCAGCGGCGGCAGGCATGACAGGGACAGCAACACAACAGCGCTCAGGGCGAGACGACGCATCTGGAATTCCGGGCGAACGGCAAACCGCAAGCGTAGCAGCCGCCAGGGTGGCGGCGATTGCGCCGTTGGTCATGGGCGCCACCGGGAGCGGAGGCCTTGTAATCTTGGCGAGGGTGTTGGCGGACCCGCATCGGGTAAGTCGGCGCACGCGGTGGCTGCGCCATGATTGCTTGTCACACCGCGCGTCGCTTCAGGTCACGACGGCCTGGAATGACGCAGGCCAGGGTCGACACGCCACTGAGCAAGCAAGCATGCAAACGCGGGGGGAACCATGAAAAGTGTGCTTGTGTGGGCGGCGCTTGCAACAGTTGGCGGACCGCAAACGCACGACTTGCCGAAGACCGACTGCGCCTCCAGCTTGCGCCCGCTCGAAACCATTCAGCCAGCGCTGCCAGGGCGCACGGGAAGCCAGTTCATCGGCTCGATCTACGTCGCGATCGTGATCGAAAGGAACGGCGACGTATCGGTTGCCGAAATATCGAGGGTCGATATCAAGCAGCTGGAGAGAAGGAGATTCCCCGATTCAGGATACGCTGAAGCGGTGCTTGATGCTGTCGGACAGTGGAAGTTTCCCGAGGTGAGCATGCGATGCAAAAAGGAAGTCAAGGTGGAGTTGGCGTTGTCTCATTGATGGAGGCGCCGGGCTTGAGACGGGGCCCGATGAACCGAGCCTCGAACAGAGCCCTCTTTCCGCTATCGCGGTTGCGCCAACCCTGCGGCAATGGCGGCGCTGCGACAAACCGTCACATCCCATTTCGCCGCGCCGCACCAACAATAGGCATCGTTTCCGCTGCCTCAGGCGCTACTCATGGACGCCCTGCTGCTGTCGCGCATCCAGTTCGGATTCGTCATCAGTTTCCACGTGCTGTTCCCGGCCTTCACCATCGGCCTGTCGAGCTGGCTGGCGTTCCTGGAGTGGCGCTGGCTGCGCACCCGCGACACGGTGTGGCGCGATCTGTACTTCTTCTGGCTGAAGATCTTCGCCGTGTCCTTCGGGATGGGCGTGGTCAGCGGCATCGTGATGAGTTTCCAGTTCGGCACCAACTGGGCGGTGCTCAGCGAACGCGCCGGCAACATCCTCGGGCCGCTGCTCAGCTACGAGGTGCTGACCGCGTTCTTCCTGGAAGCCTCGTTCCTCGGGGTGATGCTGTTCGGTTGGCACAAGGTGCCGGAGAAGCTGCACTTCCTGGCCACCTGCCTGGTCGCCATCGGCACGCTGATCTCCACGTTCTGGATCCTGTCGGCCAATAGCTGGCTGCAGACGCCGGCCGGCTATGCGGTGGTCGAAGGCGTGTTCCACCCGGCCAACTGGCGCGAGGTGATCTTCAATCCCTCGTTCCCGTACCGGCTCACGCACATGGTGCTGGCCGCATTCATCACCACCTGTTTCGTGATCGGCGGGGTCAGCGGCTGGTACCTGCGCCGCGGCGAGCACCTGGATGCAGCCGGGCGCATGCTCAAGCTGGCGGTGGCGTTCGCCGCGATCGCGCTGCCGTTGCAGATCGCCGCCGGCGATGCGCATGGCCTGAACACGCTCGAGCACCAGCCGATCAAGGTGGCGGCGATGGAAGGGCATTGGCATGGCGAGGCGAAGGGGCAGGGCGTGCCGCTGGTGGTGTTCGCGGTGCCCAACGAGGCCGCCGAGCGCAACGATTACGAAGTGACCATCCCGCGCCTGGGCAGCGTGATCCTCACCCACACGCTGGATGGCGAGATCACCCCGCTGACCGCGGTGCCGCGGGACGAGCGGCCGCCGGTGAAGCCGGTGTTCTATGCGTTCCGGGTGATGGTCGGGCTGGGCATGGCGATGCTGCTGCTGGCGCTGGTGTCGCTGTTCTTCTGGTGGCGCGGCACGTTGCTGCGCCGGCGTGCGCTGCACCTGGCGTGGAACGCGATGCTGCCGGCCGGGTTCGTGGCGCTGGTCGCCGGCTGGTTCGTCACCGAGATCGGGCGCCAGCCCTACGTGATCTATGGCCTGCTGCATACCCGCGACGCGGTCAGCCCGACGCTAAGCCCGGCGATGGTGTGGATCTCGCTGAGCGTGTACGTGCTCGCCTACGCGCTGGTGTTCGGCTTCGGCAGTTGGTACATCCTGCGCATGCTGCGCCACGGGCCGCTGCCGCACGAGCCTGCGCCGCGCATGCAGGAAGGCGACAAGACCCCGGCGCGGCCGCTGTCGGCGGCCGACGACGACATCGAGGAGACCCGCTGATGGACATGGCGACCGTATTGCCGGTGATCTGGTTCGGCGTGATCGGCTTCGGCGTGCTGATGTACGTGCTGCTGGACGGCTTCGTACTCGGCCTCGGCATCCTGGCGCCGTTCGCCGAGGACGAGGACCAGCTCGATCTGATGATGAATACCGCCGCGCCGATCTGGGACGGCAACGAGACCTGGCTGGTGCTCGGTGGCGCCGGCCTGCTGGCGGCCTTCCCCAAGGCCTACGCGATCGTGCTGTCGGCGCTGTACCTGCCGGTGCTGCTGATGCTGATTGCGCTGGTGTTCCGCGGCGTGGCCTTCGAGTTCCGCTTCAAGGCGCGCAGTTCCAAGTATCTGTGGGGCTGGGCGTTCGCGCTGGGCTCGCTGTGCGCGGCGTTCTGGCAGGGGGTGATCCTGGGCGCGCTGGTGGAAGGCATGCCGCTGCAGGACGGCAAGTATCTGGGCGGGGTGCTGGGCTGGTTCAGCCCGTTCTCGATGCTCACCGGCGCGGCGGTGGTGTTCGGCTATGCGTTGCTCGGCGGCAGCTGGCTGATCCTCAAGACCGAGGGCGCGATGCAGCGCATCGCCCGCACCCTGACCCGGCCGCTGGTACTGGTGGTGGTGGTGTTCATGGGCCTGGTCAGCGCCTGGCTGCCGTTCCTGGACTCGCGGATCATGGCGCGCTGGTTCCACGACGGGAATTTCTGGTGGCTGTCGCCGGTGCCGCTGCTGGTGCTGGTCAACGCGCTGGCGCTGTGGCGGGCGGCGATGGCGCAGGGCCGCGATGCGCGTCCGTTCGTGCTGACCCTGTGCTTCTTCGTGCTCGGCTTCTTCGGCCTGGTGCTGGGCATCTGGCCGAACATCGTGCCGCCCGGGCTGACCATCTGGGAAGCGGCCTCGCCGCCGTCCTCGCAGGGGTTCGTGCTGGCCGGGCTGGCGGTGCTGCTGCCGGTGATCCTGGGCTACACCGCGTGGTCGTACCGGGTGTTCCGCGGCAAGATCACCGCCGATA